>DASYTA010000217.1:0-1540 GCA_036002745.1 Cyclobacteriaceae bacterium
ATATTCGAAACAGAACCCTATGCTGGTTACTAACAATATTAGTAACAGACAGTTACTAATCCGGAACTATTTTGTTCAATTGATTTTCCAATTCACATTTATTGTGGTCAAAACGGCCCGAGACTTTATTGTCTAAGGACAGTCGCCTTTCTCGAGCCCCACACCTTTGCATCGTCAATCACAAACAAACCGGTTGGCAAACAAAACATAAATCAATTTTTAACAATTTAATTTTTACTACTATGAAAAGTTTGAGAAACAGCGTGAAACTCATCGGCCGCCTTGGAAAAGATCCTGAAGTGAAAACTTTTGGCGACAAAAAGAAAGCAGCCTTCTCCATCGCTACTTCTGATTCCTACAAAAATCAGAAAGGAGAAAAAGTGGAAGACACGCAGTGGCACAATCTTGTGATCTGGGGAAAACTGGCAGACGTTGCAGGCAAATACCTGAAGAAAGGAAGTGAAGTGGCCATTGAAGGTAAACTTGTTCACCGCGTGTATGAAACCGACAAAGGAGAGAAACGCTACATCACGGAGATCAACGTAAATGAATTAGAGATGCTTGGCGCGAAATAATTTTCGCCTACAAATGAAAAGCCCGGTTGAGATGTCAATCGGGCTTTTTGTTTTTATTTAGCGTTATATAGACTAATCGAATTTTTTCTGCGTCTCTCTATCCTGTTCTCTCTTCTTCTTTTTTATGTCTTTGATATACTTTGCCCAGTTGAGTGGGTTGAGGAATGGATTGTAGAGCGGGTGAAATTTATCACCCATGGAGTTAGAATATTGATTGATATAATACTTGTAGTTGGCGTTACCATCCATAGGAGTAGTGCGCACCATCAGTGCAAGCAACTCAGCATTCATATTTTTTTCGTCTATCCCTGTATTGTCAAGAGGTACATTCAGTGCGAGCACCGCCTCTTTGAATAACTCTTCAGTTGGCATCGTGACGACAACAGTTTCCAGGAAAATGTTATCGGTGTGCATTTCAAATATCACAGAGGTGAATTCTTTGGCTTCTTGGGGCACAACGTAGGTCTGCCTAACATATCCCACGGAACTGATCAGAACCGTATCGCCAATAAGCAATGGGAGTGAAAAAAATCCGTTTTTAAGAGAGGTAGTTCCTCGCCCCGCTTTAGGTACGTAAAAATTCACACCCGGAAGGAAGTTTCCTGCTGTATCGGTAACAATACCTGAAAGCTGAATCACGCGTCTGCGGCTTTGAGCAGAGGTTTCCTGGACAGAAACCAGCAAGAAAAGGGCAAAAAATAGCAGGAGTAAAGTGTTCTTTTTCACGGGCAATCGTTGTAACCGACAAAAGTAAGGATTCGATTGATACGAGCCTAAAAATTTAACCATGCTTTTACAAAAGGTAAACCAATCAAGAATCAATAAAGTTTAAGGATGAATTTAAGATCCAATTAGTTTTAATGGCCTTGAGTTTATATCCAATGGACTTTTAAATAGTTTTTTTCATCACGTTATCAGGATAATCATTAGTTTGGAAACGGATTTTGATTTTGTTATCAAATCTC
>DASYTA010000218.1:0-4105 GCA_036002745.1 Cyclobacteriaceae bacterium
CATGATGTCATCATGTAGGAGCGTAAAATTGTGAAACGCCTCCACGGCCACGGCCATTGGAATTATTTTCTCAACATCATTCTTGTACAGAGAATAGGCAAGAGTTGCCAACAAGGGGCGGAGTCTTTTCCCGCCGAGGCCCATGATATAGCGAATAGGTTCGTAGAGTGATTTTGGCTGATTGCCAAATTTTTGATTTTTGATTTCCGCTTCGATTAGCGAAAGATATTTCTCTACCATTCCTTTTTCTCTTCAAAAGTCAAATCAATTGTTCTTCTGTCCACATCGGTTTTCTTAATCCGCACCAAAGTCTTGTCTCCCAACCGGTAAATTTTATTTCTTTTCCGGCCGATTACTCGATAATTTTTTTCATCCAACTCGTAGAAGTCATCTTTCATATCAGCCAACCGTACCATGCCTTCGCATTTCGTTTCAACTATCTCGACAAATATTCCAAAGTCCGTAACGCCTGTGATAATGCCATCATACATCTTGTCCTCCGCCAAACTCATAAACTCCACCTGTTTATATTTAATGGAGGCTCGCTCAGCATCGGCCGCGCGTTTTTCACGTTCACTGCTATGCACGCATTTTTCTTCGAATTCTTTTTTCGGCACCGGTTTCCCGTCATCAAGATAATGTTGCAGCAGCCGGTGCACCATCATGTCAGGATATCTTCGGATCGGAGATGTAAAGTGAGTGTAATGATCAAAAGCTAAACCGAAATGTCCTTTGGCATCGGTAGTGTATTTTGCTTTGGCCATCGCCCGAACTGCTAGTGATTGCAAGACGTTCTGTTCAGGCTTGCCTTCGATTTCATCCATCAATTTGTTGAGTGAAGAAGAAATTGTCTTCTCTTCAACATTAATTTTATGGCCGAATTGCCTTGCGAATAAAGAAAAGTCTCGAACTCTTTCTGGATCTGGAAAATCATGCGTGCGATAAACAAACGTATTCTTGCCTTCGCTCTTTTTCATTTTAAACACGAAGGTGGCCACTGCTTTATTAGCCAACAGCATGAATTCTTCTACCAACTTGTGCGCATCCTTCCTGATTTTAGGAACTACTTCAAGTGGTTTTCCCTTTTCATCGAGTTTAAATTTGACTTCTGCTGTCTCAAAATTCACAGCGCCATGAGCAAAGCGTTGTTTCCTCAACTTGATTGCTAGGTCATTCAATAGTTTTAGTTCAGCAGCAAATTTTCCTGAACCAGTTTCAATTCCTTCCTGAGCATTCTCGTAAGTGAAACGATTGTCGGAATGAATAATCGTGCGACCAAATTTTTCATTAATCACTCTTGCATTGCTGTCCATTTCAAAGACTGCCGCAAACGTGAGTTTGTCTTCATTAGGTCGAAGGGAACAAAGTCCATTGCTTAGTTTCTCAGGAAGCATTGGCACTGTTCTGTCTACTAAATACACAGAAGTTGCTCTATCAAAAGCATCTGAGTCAAGGATAGTTCCAGGTCTTACATAATGTGTTACATCAGCTATGTGTACGCCAATTTCATAATTACCATTGTCTAACTTCTTAAACGAAATGGCATCATCAAAATCTTTTGCGTCTTCGGGATCGATCGTAAATGTCAATGTTTGACGAAAATCCCAACGTTTTTTGATTTCGTCAATTTCGATCTCTTCGCTGATTCTTTCCGACTCAGCCAGAACTCTTTCTGGAAATCGAAATGGCAAATCAAATTCCGCCATGATCGAATGAATTTCAGCCTCATTCTCGCCTGTCTTTCCGAGGATTTCAATAATTTTTCCTTCTGGGCTCTTATCTCCTTCCGGCCAGCGTGTTACTTCAAATAGAACTTTGTCGTTAGTTTTTGCGCCGTTGATGTTTTCTGGATAAACAAAAAAATCCTGGTATAATTTTTTGAAGTCAGGGACGATGAACGCGTAATTTTTAGAAAGTTCTACTTTCCCAACAAAGCGATTGCGTCCACGCTGAAGTACTTCAGTAACTTTTCCTTCCGGACTTTCGCCTCCTCGTCTGTTAAATAATTCAACTGCAACTTTATCCCCATGCATTGCAGGAAGAAGATCGCGTGTCTTTATGTAAATATCTTTTTGACCTTCAATCCCCGTGACGACATAAGCGAACCGAGGATTTACGTGATCAACAATTCCGGTCAGTTCTTCTCCTGCAAACGAAGAAGTAAAAGTGCCATTTGGCAGATGCTTTATCTTTCCATCTGATTCCAGTTTTCCCAGCGCATCAAAAATTGCTGAATTGGAAGCTTTATTTTTTGCTCCGACTTTCTTTGCAATTTGTTTAAAATCATAGGCGCGGCCAGGATTGTCATTCAACAACCGAAGCACTTGCTTGTGAACAGAGTCTTTCTGTTCTTTTTCTTTCTTAGATTTTTTTTCTTTAAATTTTTTCTTTGACATAAATTCTGAATTCAGATCGCTTCAGCGATGAATTCCATTAAAGGTAAGTTTAAATTCATTTTAAATAGATTGAACGATGTTCTTCTCTTCAATAAGAGGAAGACCTTTCATTTTTAGGAATAATTGAGCAACCGCAACTACATCGTTCACACAGTATTCAGCGATTTTTTTTAAGTTCTTTTCACGATAATACACTTCGTTCACTTTTGAACCGTCCATTGTGCCTTTGCTGGAAGGGATGTTAAACAAAGCAAGAAGCAGATCAAGCGAAGTATAATGCTTGTAGTCTCCAAACTTCCACATTTCCATTGTGTCAAGGTGAGGTACTTCCCACGATTTTTTTCCTGATAGATTTAAAAGCGAGGGTAATACGATTCCATTTACCAGCATTCTTCTGCTCAAAAATGGAAAATCAAATTCTTTTCCATTATGTGCGCACAGCTTTGTATTAGATTCTGCTTTATCCAACATCGCTTTGAACTCTAACAGAAGTGTTTTTTCATCGTCATTGGAAAAATATTTTGTCTTCAGAGTGAGAACTCCTCCATTATCGACAAATTTTCCAACGGCTATAACAATTATCTTTCCGAACTCAGCATAGATG
Source organism: Cyclobacteriaceae bacterium (assembly GCA_036002745.1). Classification (GTDB taxonomy): domain Bacteria; phylum Bacteroidota; class Bacteroidia; order Cytophagales; family Cyclobacteriaceae; genus ELB16-189. The sequence continues at coordinate 3,001 of DASYTA010000218.1, forward strand.
CCTGCACGTTCATAAAACAAATCTTCGTCAGTCTGAGTTTCCTGCCTCTTTAGAAAGGACGCTTTCCGTGCCCATTGTGTTTTGAATCTTTCATTGAGTTGGTTGTGACTTTCAGTCATTCCAACGGTTTCAATATCAAGAAAGAGAATATCTTTAAATTCCTGAAGCATGCATTACAAGATTTCAAAAACGAAGATGAGAAATTTGTCAGAGATTATAGTCAATCGTTTGGAACTTTAACGATTCTTCAGGTCTCGCATCACTCTGCTAAAATTCTCTTTTATCTTTTGTCCAGATTGATGATGCTGTTGCTTTATAATCCATTTGCCATTCACCAACGTTCCGAATATTCTACTGGAATCAGACGTGTAAAGAATCGTAGCTAGTCGATTTTTCTCTGATGTCTCAGAAACCAAATGCGACTTTGCATTGAATACGACAGCATCCAACGGCTTTCCGATTTCAAAATTATTTTCTGAAGAAATCCCCATTGCCTTCCTTCCAGTGGCCACTGATTCATTTACCAAATAGTCTGCTGCATCGCCTTGAAAAGTGTTCCGTTGATTGGTTATTAATCGTTGACGATAGTCGATCATTCTAAACTCTTCCAAAGGACTTAATCCAATATGGCTATCAGTGCCGATACTCCAGTGCCCACCAAGTTTTGAATATTCTTTCATTCGAAAAATTCCGTCACCTAAATTACCTTCAGTAGACGGACATAGAACCACATTCGCTTTAGAGGCAGCCAGCTCTTTCAGTTCACCATCATCCAAATGAGTTGAGTGAACCAGATGAAAACGTTCATCAACTGGTAAGTTTTCTAACAACCATTGCATCGGTCGTTTTGAACAGTATGCCAGGCAATCAGTAATCTCTTTCTTCTGTTCTGCTACATGCAAATGAAAAGGCAAATCTTTTGGTCCGTTACTAAATGTGGATTTAACATCACTCAACTCAACCGCGCGCAGTGAATGAACGCTGAAGCCAATCTTAGCATCAGCATAATTTCTCAAAGCATTTTTTGAAGCCGCAAGGAGTTTGAAATACTCCTCAACCGTTTTTGAAATGAATCTTTTTTGTCTTGGCTGAGGTTCCATTCCAA
>DASYTA010000219.1:0-17539 GCA_036002745.1 Cyclobacteriaceae bacterium
GCTGTTGTTACACTTTCTAAATCTCAGATTAACCCTGGCATTATTCAAGAAGGCTCAACAATCTCCAACACACTTGTTCCTTTCGAATTATCGATAAGTCAATTAGCACCCGAAAATAGTGTAGTCGATTTGTTGATCACATACTCTGATGGTGCCTATTCTGACTATCAGTATGTGAGTTTCTTCGTTAACCCATCTTTTATTGATATCAACTCAAACCAGGTGAACACCACTGTAACTAGTATTGGCCGTATCGGTTTTCAAGACCCTGAAGATGCCACGCGCACAGAAGGCTCTGGATTCATTTTTAAAGAAAATCCGTTGCTGTACGAGATGGGTTTGATTATGGGAACGTCTTCAACCTCTTTGTATAATAATGTACGGGGAATCAAAGGCGGATTTGATCAAGACTTTGCATCAACCGTTAAAATAAAACAAATCGTCCCAGGTGAAAGGTCGTATTCTGAAATTTTTGGAGAGTTTTCAAATTCAATTACAGCAAGCAAGCAAGCTATCAAGGTTGATTATCGAAGTTTAGTTTGGAAGGACTCACCCTACGATAAGTTTGTTATACTTGAGTATGAATTAAATAATCCAACAACTTCTGCTTTGAACAATTTTTACTTTGGCATTTTTTCTGATTGGGATATAACAACAGATGGCGCAAATGATGCCGCCGGTTGGGATAACACCAATAAACTTGGATATGTTTACCCTGCCCAAACAGCTGCCAAACCTTATGCTGGTATTCAGGTATTAACAGGCTTACCGGGTTATTACGCCATTGATAATAATCCAGCTACTGGTAATCCATTTGCGATAAATGACGATTTTACGGATGATGAAAAATTCACTACCGTATCAGCTGCCATAGGCAGTGGTCACGAACGTTTGCAGGCTGGAGTATTAAATTCCACAGGCAATGATGTTAGTCATGTGGTCTCAACTGGTCCGCTTAATATTGCTGCCGGTCAAACGGTAAAGATTGCCTTTGCTCTACATGCTGCAGCGAATCTTAGTGATTTACAAAATTCGGCGCGTTATGCAGATTCGGTCTATAATTATACTCTGAAAGCTGTTAAACCTGTGGGTGACTCTGTTGGCACTTGCTACAAATCTTCGACTACATTACACGCAAGTGGAGCATCGAAAATCAAGTGGTATAATTCGTCCACTGGAGGTCAATCCTTTTTGACGGGAACTCAATATACCACAGGCAATTTACTCAATGACACCGTCTTTTATGTAGCAAATGCAGACCATACCTACGAAAGTGTTCGCACGCCTGTGAAAGCTACTGTTGTGGCAAACCCCAAGGTTTCTAAATCAGGATCTACAACACTTTGCCAGGGAGACTCAATCAAACTTTCTGTGGCAAAAGCCGATGACATTCTGTGGAATACCGGAGAAAAAACTAGTACCATTCAAGTGAAGAAAGCAGGAAAACATGCCGTTCAAGTGAAAAACAATGCCTTGAGTTGTGTAACCAAATCGGATACTTTAGTAGTAACTGTCAATCCTAAACCCAAAGCGAATTTTTCCACGTCATCAGGTGACTTAAAAATTTATACTCCCATCGACTTCACCGATCAAAGTGTTGACGCAGTTACTTGGTTTTGGGATTTTGGCGATGGTCAAAACAGTTCGAGCAAAAACGCTACTCATTCGTATACCTCTATAAAGAGCTATACGATCAAGCTGTCAATCACTGCCTCTGATGGATGTGCTGACACAAAGTCAAGCACTATTTCTGTAATTACAGGTATTGAGAAACTTACTACAGAACCATTTGCCGTATATCCAAATCCGGTAACGTCAGATTACCTGAATGTCGTTATTCCTTCTGGTTTATCTTTTTCAAATTTGGCCATGACTGATATCTTAGGCCGACAGGTTTCAGAAACCTCATTGAGCACCCTGGAAACGGAACAAAAGATTTACGTTGGTAATCTTAATGATGGCATCTACATTGTTAAAGTTAGTTCTGATCAGGGGCAATTGACAAGGAAAATCGTTATCAAACGATAGCATAGAACAACAGCATAAGTTCACAGTTTCGACTCAGGAAAAAATAAAAGGAGTAAATACTAAAATCCTGAGATTCCCGATATATTTTTGCGGGATTTATCCAACCACTTATGCCCCGCGATAGAAGTATTCGTTCCGTTCTAATTATTGGTAGTGGACCAATTGTAATTGGTCAGGCCTGCGAATTTGATTATGCAGGTTCACAAGCCTCTCGTTCACTTCGTGAAGAAGGAATTGAAGTTACACTCATCAATTCTAATCCTGCCACGATCATGACCGATAAGGTCACTGCCGACAATGTGTATTTGTTGCCATTGGAGAAGAAATCCATTCGCCAAATTTTGGACAAACACAATATTGATGCGGTTTTGCCCACGATGGGGGGACAAACGGCACTCAATCTTTGTATTGAATGTGAGAAGGCGGGCATTTGGGAACACTATGGTGTACGGATTATTGGAGTTGACATTAAAGCCATAGAAACGACTGAAGACAGAGAGAAATTTCGTTTGAAGATGAATGAGTTAGGTGTCGGTGTTTGCAAAGGCGCAACAGCCACTTCATTCTTGGAAGGAAAAGAGATAGCTCAAGAAATAGGATTTCCTCTAGTGATTCGACCATCATATACGCTAGGTGGAACGGGAGGAGGCTTTGTTCAAAAACCTGAAGATTTTGATGCAGCTCTTAACAGAGGTCTTCATGCTTCACCGATTCACGAAGTTTTGGTTGAGCAAAGTATCATGGGTTGGAAAGAATATGAGTTGGAGTTGCTCCGTGATTCTGCTGGAAATGTGATTATCATTTGCTCGATCGAAAATTTTGATCCGATGGGCATTCACACAGGAGACTCAATCACGGTTGCACCTGCGATGACGTTGCCCGATACGGTATATCAACACATGCGCGACCTTGCTATCAAAATGATGAATGGCATTGGCAAGTTTGCAGGAGGATGCAACGTTCAGTTCTCCGTCAACCCGGATAACGATGATCAGATTATTGGCATAGAAATTAATCCTCGCGTATCCCGTTCATCGGCACTTGCGTCCAAAGCGACGGGATATCCAATTGCCAAAATTGCAGCAAAGCTGGCCATTGGTTATCATCTTGATGAATTAAGAAATGCTATAACAGGAACAACGACGGCTTACTTTGAGCCGGCGCTTGATTATGTAATTGTAAAAATCCCTCGTTGGAATTTTGACAAATTCCCAGGTGCAGATAGAAAGCTCGGATTGCAAATGAAATCGGTAGGCGAGGTGATGGGTATTGGAAGAAATTTCCAGGAAGCATTGCAAAAAGCATGTCAGTCGTTAGAGATCAGAAGAAATGGGTTGGGTGCGGATGGAAAAGAGTTAACGAAACAGAACGACTTATTGTACAGTCTTGAGCATGCGTCGTGGAACAGACTGTTCCATATCTATGATGCGATGAAACTGGGCATCTCGATGAAGACCATTTCAAAACTCACGAAGATTGATAAATGGTTTTTGGATCAGATCGAAGAATTGATCAATCTCGAAAAGGAAATTGAAAAATATAAATTGGATACCATCCCTGCTTCGCTAATGCGAACAGCAAAAGAAAAAGGTTATGCCGATCGTCAAATAGCGCATTTGCTGGAATGTAAAGAGAGCGAAGTACACAAGAAGCGAAGGGAGATGAATATCAACCGCGTGTATAAATTGGTTGATACTTGTGCAGCAGAGTTCGAAGCAAAAACCCCTTACTATTATTCTTCCTTCGACAATGAAAACGAATCGATCGTTTCAACCAGAAAGAAAGTTGTTGTTTTAGGTTCAGGTCCCAACCGCATCGGGCAGGGAATAGAGTTTGACTACTCGTGTGTGCATGGTGTACTTGCAGCAAAAGAGAGCGGTTATGAAACTATCATGATCAATTGTAACCCTGAAACGGTTTCTACTGATTTTGATATTGCCGATAAACTTTACTTCGAACCTGTTTTTTGGGAGCACATCTGGGATATTATTCAACATGAAAAGCCAGAAGGTGTTATCGTACAATTAGGAGGGCAAACTGCTTTGAAATTAGCAGAGAAACTTCATAAGTATGGAGTTAAAATTATGGGCACTTCTTTTGAAGCGCTTGATCTCGCGGAAGATCGCGGTAGCTTTTCGACTTTATTAAAAGACCTAAATATTCCTTACCCTCAATTCGGAGTTGCAACGAATGCTGACGAAGCCATTGAGGTAAGCAAGACGATTGGATTTCCTTTGTTGGTGAGACCATCGTACGTGCTAGGAGGACAGAGCATGAAAATTGTGATCAATGAAAAGGAATTAGAGGATCACATCCTTGATATTTGGAAACATCTCCCTGAAAATAAAGTGTTATTAGATCACTTTTTAGATGGCGCCATCGAGGCAGAAGCCGATGCCATTTGTGACGGCGAAGATGTTTACATTATTGGCATCATGCAGCACATCGAGCCGGCCGGAATTCACTCAGGCGATAGTTATGCAGTGCTTCCTCCTTACAACCTGGGTGATTTAGTTATCAAGCAAATTGAAAACTATACTAAGCGAATAGCTGTTGCTTTAAAAACTGTTGGGTTGATCAACATTCAGTTTGCAATTAAAAATGATGTAGTCTATATCATTGAAGCAAACCCAAGAGCATCACGTACGGTTCCATTCATTTGTAAAGCCTACGATGAACCTTACGTTAATTACGCAACCAAAGTGATGTTGGGAGTGAAAAAAGTTAAAGACTTCAACTTCAAGCCAACTAAAAAAGGTTATGCTATAAAAGTTCCTGTTTTCTCGTTCAGCAAATTCCCAGAAGTAAATAAAGAGCTCGGTCCTGAAATGAAATCAACCGGTGAAGCAATTTACTTCATTGATGATTTGATGGACGATTATTTCATGAATATTTATTCCGAAAGGAATTTGTATCTCAGCAGATAGGAGACATCAAAGCTTAAGAAGCAAGACACAAGATTCGAGTGTCTTGCTTCTTTATTTCTTGAGTTTAACTAACGAGCTCTACACTTCTCTTAATAAAATTAGTAAGATCAGCACCGGTCAACATGCTTTGTGAAAGCAGGGCAAGATCATATGATTGCTTTGCAAGTTTTAATTTTTGCTCTTCCGTTTCAGCTTTAAGAATTTTTTGAATGATGTGATGGTTGCCATTGATGGATACATTGTAATTATCTGGCATATTACCCATGAAGCCCATTCCACCACCGCCGGTTTTTGCCATGTCTTTCATTCTTCGCACCCATTCACTCATGGTAACAGTTACAGGCAAATCATCGGGCGACAATGATTCGATGGCAAGCGTCATGTTTTTATTGTTGATTGACTTTTCAAAAACACCTTTCACTTGCTCTTCTTCTGTCGAACTTAGTACGCTGGCGATTTTTTCATCTTTCAAAATCAGTTTATCGACGATCTCACTATCAACTCGTTTGAGTTGAGTTTTTTCTAACTTCTGCTCAAGGTTGCTGAGGTAGTGACTATCAAGCACTCCATCTAACAATAAAACATCATATGCTTTAGCTTTCGCTGATTCTATGAATGAATGTTGTTTAGCAGCATCCGTAGCATAGAGATAAATTACATTTTTGTCCTTATCGGTTTGATTCGGCTTTACCTTGTCTTCGTATTCTTTCAATGTGAAATATTGTTCATCCACATTTTTTAGTAAGGCAAACTCCTTTGCTTTTTCTGCAAATTTCTCATCACTGATTATTCCATAACGAACGAACACACTAATATCATCCCATTTCTTTTCAAATTCCTTGCGGTCTTTAATGAACATGTCGACAAGTTTATCAGCTACCTTTTTGGTAATGTGCTGACTGATTTTCTTCACACTCGCGTCGCTTTGCAAGTAGCTACGTGAAACGTTGAGTGGAATATCCGGAGAATCCAGAACGCCATGCAGCAACATTAAGAAATCTGGAACCACATCTTTTACTTCATCAGTGATGAATACTTGCCTGGAGTAGAGCTGGATTTTGTTACGTTGGATCTCGAAATCGTTTTTGATTTTGGGGAAATAAAGAACACCCGTGAGATTGAATGGGTAATCTACATTCAAATGAATCCAGAACAACGGATCTTCAGTAAATGGATAAAGTTCTTTATAGAATTTTAAATAATCTTCGTCTTTTAATTCGTTAGGAGCTTTCGCCCAAATTGGGTTGGTGTTGTTGATGATCCTATCGGAAGTAACAGTCTTGTATTTTGGCTTGTTATCTTTATCGACTCCGTCTTCAACGCTATCTTCTTTTGTGCCGAACTTAATTTCTACCGGAAGGAATTTGCAATATTTTTCTAGGATTCCTTTGATTCGATATTCATCAAGAAATTCTTCGGAGTCTTTGTTGATATGAAGAATTACATCTGTGCCGCGCTGATCTTTTTTTGCTTCAGTTAATTCAAATTCTGTTGAGCCATCACATTCCCATCGAGCAGCCTCTGTTCCTTCTTTGAATGACTTGGAGATTAACTCGACTTTATCAGAAACCATGAAAGCGGAGTAGAATCCAAGACCGAATTTTCCAATGATATCTTTAGCGTCAGCCTTGTCTTTAAATTTCTCTACAAACTCAGCTGCACCTGAGAAAGCAATCTGGTTGATGTATTTTTTAATTTCTTCACCTGTCATTCCAAGGCCCTTGTCGCTGACGGTGATAGTTTTTTCTTTCTTATCGAAGCTCACTTCGATTTTCAAATCACCAAGCTCGCCACTGAATTCGCCTAAAGAGGCAAGCTTTTTCAATTTTTGCGTTGCGTCAACTGCATTGCTCACCAATTCGCGCAAAAAGATCTCGTGATCAGAATAAAGGAATTTTTTGATGATCGGGAAAATATTCTCGGTATGAATCGAGATGGTGCCTTTTTCTTGCATAGTCAATAGAATTTAATGCGATTCGGTTTTCAAATATCATTCCAGTCGTTGAGAAATGACAGGATGACAGAATTTGTTTAAAAAAGAAAGACGGCCATGATCAGCCGTCTTTTTTAATGATTTCCATTTTAGTTAGGACTCAATGGTCTGTGGTTCATTCTTCTGCCCTAAATCAATCTCCTCTCCATCCTTATTCAAAAAGTGGAATTCAGTAACGCCAAGTGAACTATCTTTTACCATTTCTACCCACTTCTTGTATTTGAAATACATTTTCACTCGTTTGGAAATAATTCCTTTAGTGTAGTAAGCATACAAGAATGGATGCAAGGCGAGCACTAAGTGACCTTCATTTTGTTTTTCAAACAAGTGTTGAATGTGTTGCTCAATTTGATCTGTCACTAATATAGAAGCATTGATCTTGCCCGTGCCGTTGCAGGTAGGGCAAACTTCTTTGGTTGCAATGTTCATCTGCGGGCGAACGCGCTCACGAGTGATCTGCATCAACCCAAATTTTGAAAGCGGAAGCACAGTATGTTTAGCACGGTCGCTTTCCATCTCCTCTTTCATTTTATTGAAGATGAGTTTTTTATTGTCCATGCTGCGCATGTCAATAAAGTCAACCACTACAATACCACCCATATCGCGCAAACGCAATTGGCGTGCTACTTCACGAACAGCTTCTAGATTTACAGATAACGCAGTTGTCTCCTGATTTTCCTCGCGATTACTTTTATTACCGCTATTTACATCGATGACGTGTAGCGCTTCGGTGTGTTCAATAATAAGATAACCACCACCTCGTAAACTCACTGTCTGACCGAATGCAGATTTAATTTGTCGCTCAACCCCGTAGTGCTCAAACAATTTTAGTTTGCCGGTGTAGAGTTTTACAATTTTCTCTTTGTCAGGCGCAATGTTGTGGATGTAGCTCTTAACCTCTTCAAAGATTTTTTTGTCATCAACCAAGACATTGTCGAATGACTCATTCAAAACATCGCGCAGCAGTGAAGAAGCCTTATTAAGCTCCCCAATTACTTTGTCGCGTGGATGAGCATCGACAAGGCGCGTCATGCCTTCTTCCCACATCTTTACAATACTGCGTAGATCTTTATCCAGTTCGGCTACTTCTTTGCCTTCGGCAACGGTGCGAATAATCACACCGAAATTTTCCGGTTTGATGGACTGGATGAGGCGCTGCAATCTCTTGCGCTCGTCACTACTTGAAATCCTTTTTGAAAGGCTTACCCCGGATGAAAAGGGTACCAACACCAGGTATCGCCCGGCTATGGATAACTCGCACGAAAGTCGCGGGCCTTTGGTAGAGATGGGTTCCTTCACTACCTGCACTGGTACGAGCTGGTTCTTTGAAAGCTGCTGGGTTATTTTCCCATGCTTGTCAATGTCTTTCTCCGTTTGAAATTTATCCAGCTTGCCACCGGTGATCTTCTTAGCACGAACAAGTTTTGTGAATTTCTGTAGTGAACTGAACTTCGGCCCGAGATCGAGATAATGAAGAAAGGCATCTTTCTCGTACCCAATATCAATGAAGGCTGCGTTCAGTCCCGGCACAACTTTTTTGACTGTGCCCAGATAAATATCACCAACTACAAACTTGCTGCCGTCCTGTTCCTCATGAAACTCGGCAAGGTGCTTGTCCTTAAGAAGGGCTATGCGACATCCGTCCTGAGTAGCGCTTATTATTAGCTCATTACTCAAAACTTTATTTTTTTAATTGTGATCCCCTTTATGACAGGGGAGATGTCATTTTATTTTTTCTTGTGTCTGTTCTTTCTCAAACGCTTCTTGCGCTTGTGAGTGGCCATTTTGTGCTTTTTTCTTTTTTTTCCACTTGGCATAATGTGCTTTGGTTTTGTCCCGACTAAGTCGGGATTAGTTAAACAATAATTTTATTTTAAGTCCTTTAAATATGAGTCCACCGTGGCTTGTACCGCGGGATCATTTTCCATTTTTTTCACTTTCTCAAATTGCTGGCGCGCCTCTGCTTTTTTGCCATCATTCATATAAGCAACCCCTAACAAAAGTTGGCCCTGTACATGTTTGGGATTTACTTCTGCTAGTTGCTTAAGCCATTCAATAGCCTTTCCGTTTTGCCCAGATTGTATTGAAAGCATGCCCATATTAAATAGCGCCAATTCGTTTTTGGGATCTTCCTTTAATACATCGCGAAGTTGGCGAATGCCTTGCATGGGGCCGCCCGAACTAAGATAAGTCATCGCTACCTTAATGCGTGCTTCGTAATTTTTTGGATTTGCATCAATTACTTTACTGAGCCACTCTCGAGCTTTTTCAGCTAACGCTCTTTGCTTCTGTACATCCATAGCAAAGGTTGAGGCTTCATAATAGCTGTTGCCAGCCTTTAAAAAACTTTCAGTTGTGTTAAAGAACGTTGCAGCTTCTGCACCATACATCGCTGCGCTATCAAATTGCCCAGCTTGTGTGTACAGGCTTTGCAAAGAGTCGGCAAAGATAGCATTTTTTTCATTCGACGAAGTTGAAGACCGAGCGGCCTTCACAGCCTTGATCGATTCAGTTAGAGCAGCCGGTACCTCGCTGTGACCTTTTGCTTGAGTTGTGTTTTTATGAGATGAAGTAGAGTCACTACTTTTGAGTTGACTCTCATTTTCTACAACAGCTTTGGGCAAAAGAAAAATCAGCCAGATAACAATGGCACTCGCAACAACTAAAATGATCCTGGTTTTTAACATGAGTGAGCTAATTCTCAATTAGCTAATGGTCGATGCAATTCATAAAAATTGGTCATCGGCTCATTGACAATTATTTTTCTGCGAGTTGCTTTACTTTATCGCTGTTCTTGATCTTGTTGACGAAGATTTTTGCGGGTTTAAAGCTGGGGATGTAGTGCTCGTCAATTACAATGGCAGTGTTGCGGGAAATATTACGAGCGATTTTTTTCTTTCTTTTCTTGTTGATGAAACTACCGAAACCTCGAACATAAATATTATGGCCATTGGCCATATTAGTCTTAACAATATTAAAGAAGGCTTCTACAGAAGCGGTTACATCGGTCTTGTCGATTCCAGTTTTTTCGGATATCTGGTTGATTACATCTGCTTTGGTCATAAAGGACTTTTGAAAGGTCGCAAAGTTAACGGCCAATTGTTCATACGCAAAATGAATTTACTGATAATCATGAAGATGGCTTTAAGAAGTTGAACATTTCGATGGAATACCACGGATTTTAAGAGATTCGCAACAAACTAATGCGAAAAGAGTTTTTTTCTTCAACGATTATCGATTGGTACCAAGCTAATCACCGCAATCTCCCGTGGAGGAAAACAATTGATCCTTATAAAATCTGGCTTTCAGAGGTAATCTTGCAACAAACTCGTGTTGCACAGGGCCTGCCCTATTACGAGCGATTTATAAGTTCGTTTCCTTCTGTATTTGATTTGGCCAAAGCTCCCGAACAAAAAGTTTTGCGTTTGTGGCAGGGCCTGGGATATTATTCACGCGCCCGAAATCTTCATCGCTGCGCGAAGGAAGTAGTCGAAAAATTTAATGGCAATTTTCCAAATTCATTTAATGAGCTGATCAAGCTCCCTGGAGTTGGGGATTACACGGCCGCGGCAATAGCTTCTATTGCATTTCGCGAACCCATTGCCGTGGTTGATGGAAATGTTTTTCGGGTGCTTGCAAGAGTTTTTGGAATTGAAAATGATATTGCTTCTGGTGAAGGGAAGAAATATTTTTTTTCACTGGCTAATGAATTGATTGATAAAAGCAGGCCGGATTTATTTAATCAGGCGGTGATGGAGTTTGGTGCGCTTCATTGTTTGCCTAAAAATCCAAAGTGTGGCGAGTGCATTTTTTTTAAATCATGTGAAGCCAATCAAAGGAATTTGCAAACTGTTCTTCCAGTAAAATCAAAAAAACTGAAAGTCAAGACTAGATACTTTTATTATTTCATATTGAGGAATAAAAATAAAGTACTGATGAAGCAGCGAACAGAGAAAGATATTTGGCGAGGGCTTAATGATTTTTATCTGATCGAAACGAAACGAAATCAAAAAACTGAAACTTTGTTGCAAAAAGACACCTTCCTAACAAGAGCAGAACTGATAAAAGAAAGCAGAGTTTACAAGCATGTGCTGTCGCATCAAAAATTAATGGTCAGATTTATTACTGTTCAAGCTCGGTTAACAAAAAAAACGGAAACGATTATTCATAAGTTGGGAATGAAATGGTTTACAAAAAATCAGGTTGAGAAAATTCCAAAACCTATCCTCATCGAGCGTTATATTAATGAGAAAATTCATAAACAGGATTTTTGGTAACTTTGTTGTCCGGCAAAATAGTTTTCCCTTTTTTGACGGATTGAATAGGTAAATAAAAAAATAGCAATATGTCAGGAGTAAATAAAGTGATTTTATTAGGTAGGCTTGGTAAGGATCCGGAAGCGCGTACGCTTGAAAGTGGTGCAATGGTTGTCAACTTTACATTGGCAACTTCTGAAGTTTATAAAGACAAAGTCACAGGCGAACGAAAGGAAATAACAGATTGGCACAATGTGGTGCTGTGGCGTGGTCTTGCTGAAACGGCATCGAAATATTTGCATAAAGGTGATCAGGTTTACATTGAGGGAAAGATGCGCACACGCAGTTGGGAGAAGGATAATGTAACGCGCTACACTACTGAAGTGATTGGTGATAGTATGACCTTGCTTGGAGGCAAGCAAGGCGGTAATAGCAACTACGAACGACCTGTAGCACAAGCAAGCGGTTCAATGGATGAGAGCAAAGCTCCTATGGATAATGCTACAGACGATCTGCCTTTCTAAAAAAATTTGTAGTACGAACAACTCAATGAGTGGAAACAATATTTTTGATAGAGGAACCTCCTAGTCAGTTTCTGACGAACCTGATGGCGTTCGCGCCAAACTGGTTTTATATTTTCGGATTTTCGTCGATCATTATTTTGTTGGTTGCCTCTGCGATGATCTCCGCGTCTGAGGTTTCATTTTTTTCATTGAAATCAGAACACCTTGATGATTGCCGCAATTCGGAGCAGGCGTCTGATAAGAATGTAATCGAACTGCTTAAGAAACCTCGCTTACTATTAGCTACAATTTTAATTTGTCATGATTTTGTAAACGTTGGTGTGGTTACACTCTCCACATTTTTAATGTGGGAAATGACAAACACCAGAAAGCCTGCTGAAATGATTGTCGGAATTGTGACTTTCATCGTCACTTTCGCCCTCACATTCTTCAGTGAAATTATTCCTAAAGTTTACGCCACTCAGCATAATTTAAGTTTTGCAAAGAAGGTTGGTTCTATCTGGAAAATACTCACCACTATTTGCAGACCTATTTCGTGGTTATTGTTGGGCATGAGCAAGTTGGTAGAGCGGAGAATAGAAAAGAAAGGCTACAGCACGACAGTGGAAGAATTAAATCAAGCCTTGGAGCTTACCACCCATGACAATAACACGACTGAAGAAGAAAAAGATATCTTGAAGGGCATTGTAAATTTTGGAACACTTACTGTGAAACAGGTGATGAAATCACGAGTTGACATTTCAGCGCTAGATTCGGAATTGAATTTTACTGAGATGATGGATCAGGTAAACAAATTTGGTTTTTCTCGGATACCGGTTTACAAAGAAACCATTGATACGATCGAAGGCATTCTGTACACCAAAGATCTTCTACCCTATCTTGATGAAAGTGAGAATTTCAAGTGGCAAAAATTATTGAGGCCTGGATATTTTGTTCCGGAAACAAAGAAACTTGATTCATTATTAAAAGATTTTCAAGGCAAGCATGTGCATATGGCGATTGTGGTAGATGAGTATGGAGGTACGGCTGGTCTGATTACTTTAGAAGATTTGATTGAAGAAATCATTGGCGATATCAACGATGAGTTTGATGAAGTGAACGCAGCCTTTCAAAAAATTGATGATCATACTTATATTTTTGAAGGAAAAACTTCAATTCATGATCTATGCAAAGCTCTTGATATTGAGCCCTCATCGTTTGATGACGTGAAAGGAGAAAGTGAATCACTGGGGGGATTGATTTTAGAGTTACATAGTGCTCTGCCTAAAGCGGGAGATCAGGTAATATTCGATCGTTTTACATTCACAGTGATAGGAGTTGATAAAAAAAGGATAGGCCGTGTGAGAGTCGCTATTCAACGAGAGGCAGTGAAAAATGATGAATAGATTCTTTTATTGTCTTTCTATTGTTTACTCCCTACTGCTTTCATCTTGCACAACAGATTATCAACCCAAGCCTAAAGGATACAATCGGTTAGTCTTACCAAAAGCTGAATACCAATCGTTACCTGATACGCTTCCTTATCAGTTTGAATATTCTAAACATGCTAGGCTTTTAAAAGATACTTCTTGGATAAGTGAGCGGCACTGGGTGGAAATTTACTATCCGGAACTGAAAGCAAACATTCACATCACCTACAAGCAAGTGCGTGGAAAAGAGGCGGTGCTAAAAGAGTTGTTGAATGATGCTTATAATCTTACTTCCAAACAGCAGATAAAAGCCAATGCCATTGACGAACTGATTACTAAAACCCCATCAGGAAAAACGGCTGTGATTGCGGAGATTGCTGGCGAGGTGCCAAGTCAATTTCAATTTACAATGACTGATTCCACCAAAAATTTTTTACGCGGGGCCCTTTACTTTAACACACGTGTACAAAATGATTCTTTGGCTCCGGCTATCGATTTCATGAAAAAAGAAACACTACATCTCATTAACACCTTGCAGTGGAAAAAATAATTGACTGAGAAATCAATATGCCGATTAGCCAATTTATATTTATCATTAGCTAATTGAAGAATTGAGCATTGAGCAATTATTTCGACACATCCATTGAATTTCTAAAAGGCATTGGCCCTCAGCGTGCGGTTCTGTTTCAAAAAGAACTGAAAATATTTTCTTTTGGCGATCTCATTCAACATTATCCATTTCGCTACGAAGACCGCACAAAATTTTATGCGATCACAGAAATAGACGAGAACATGCCTTACGTACAAGTGAAAGGCAAATTCACGGACTTCGAAATTGTTGGTGTAAAAAATAAAAAAAGATTGATTGGCTATTTCAATGATGGTAGAGGTGAAATGGAAATGGTTTGGTTTCAGCGCATCGATTGGGTCATGCAAAAGATCAAACCAGGAATTGAGTATATCGCCTTTGGAAAGCCGACAAGATTCGGAAAAAAAATAAATATTGCACATCCAGAAATTGAACCCATCACAGAAAATAATCTGAAAGGAAATTCTTTTCAACCTGTCTACCCGGTCAGTGAAAAACTGAGAGCGCGCTACATCGACAGTAAGCAAATTGCTAAACTTCAATTGGAATTATTGAGAGGAGCTGAATCTCACATTCGAGAAACACTTCCGGAATATTTACTGACGATACAAAAACTGATTAGAAAAAAGGAAGCACTAAGAAATATTCATTTCCCAAAATCTCAGGAACTGTTATTGACAGCACAACAACGACTCAAATTCGAAGAGTTGTTTTATATCCAGTTGCGATTAATCAAAATGAAGCTGGTGAGGCAAGGAAAATTCAAAGGGCAGGTTTTCAATGACGCCGGCATTCTCACTAAATTCTACAAAGACCATTTGCCTTTTGAACTAACAGAAGCCCAGAAGAAGGTGATTCGAGAAATTTATGCCGACATGAAATCCGGGAAACAAATGAGCCGATTACTTCAAGGTGATGTGGGGAGTGGCAAAACAATTGTGGCGTTCATATGTATTCTATTGGTGATTGGAAGTGACGCTCAAGCTGCTTTAATGGCGCCCACAGAAATTTTAGCTCAACAGCATTTTTCTAATTTGAAAAAATATGCCGACCTGATGGGCATCTCGATTGCACTGCTTACTGGCTCTGTAAAGAAATCACAACGGAAACCAATTCATGAAAATTTGCAAAGCGGTGAATTAAAAATTCTGATAGGAACGCATGCGTTGATAGAAGAAGAAGTAAAGTTTAAAAAATTGGGCTTAGCTATTATCGATGAGCAGCATCGGTTTGGTGTGGCGCAGCGAAGTAAACTTTGGCAAAAAAATGAAGACGTGTATCCTCATGTTTTGGTGATGACGGCAACACCAATTCCGCGTACACTGGCAATGACGCTTTACGGCGATCTAGAAATTTCTACGATCGATGAATTACCGAAAGGCCGTAAGCCTATTCAAACAACACATCTTTTTGATTCACAACGACTGAAAGTGAATGGATTCATTCGCTCGCAAATCGAAGCTGGTCGACAAGTATATGTTGTTTATCCACTCATCGAAGAGTCTGAGAAACTCGACCTCAAACACTTGATGGATGGCTATGAAAGCATGGCTCGTGCTTTTCCGGATCTGCCGATAAGCATTGTGCATGGTCAAATGAAATCCGAAGCAAAAGATTTTGAAATGGCTCGTTTTGTAAAAGGCGAAACGAAAATCATGGTAGCGACTACGGTGATTGAAGTGGGAGTTGATGTACCAAATGCATCCGTGATGATTATCGAAAGTGCTGAACGATTTGGATTATCTCAACTCCATCAGCTTCGCGGACGTGTTGGCCGGGGAGCAGAACAATCGTATTGTATTTTGATGACAAGCTACAAGTTGGGAGCTGATACGAAAACACGAATCGAAACTATGGTGCGAACTAATAATGGTTTTGAAATCGCAGAGACCGATTTGAAACTTCGCGGCCCCGGAGACTTAATGGGCACACAACAAAGTGGAGCGCTAGATTTACTTATTGCTGATTTAAGTAAGGATGGAAAACTGCTTCAACAAGCACGTGAGGCTGCTAATGAGATCTTAACCAATGATCCTGACTTGAAGCGGCCTGAAAACGGTGTGATCAAGATTCAAATTGAGCAAGCAAAAAAGACAGCAGTAAACTGGAGCAGGATCAGCTAATTTTTTTTTAAAAGAAGATCACATGTTTATGTTACCAATTTCCGATCTAAAGTATTGAAGACTTGAATACTAGCTGTCGTTTTTCTCGTTCTTTTCGACTAATTTTAATGTTCGGTTACCTAAACTTAGTTTGCTATGAGGAGAAATCTACTAATCCTGCTTGGGTTCTTATCGGGCGGTGTCTACGCCCAATCTGTAACAATTAATAAAGTTGAACTGGCTGGTGATAAAGTCATCGTGCACTACAACCTGGAAAACTCAAATCCTGCTTCCAATTTTTTACTCAATCTCTATGAATCTAAGGATAACTTCTCCACGCCATTGGCGCGGGTGTCTGGTGATGTTGGTAGTGAAGTAAAGCCTGGAGCAAATAAAAAAATTGAATGGAACATCCGCCAGGAGTACGGAAACTATAAAGGCAAATTAGCACTTGAGCTGCGTGGCAAAGTGTATGTACCATTTGTAAAGCTGCAGAATTTTACGACGGCTGCTTCTTACAAAAGAGGAAAAACGCATGATTTGATTTGGTCGCCCGGAAATTCCGATCCCGTCAATATAGAATTATATAAAGGCAATCAGCGAATACAAGGCAGCATGAGCCAGCCCAACAACGGAGCATATTCTTTAAATATCCCAAGTGACGCCAAAACGGGAAGTGATTACCGCTTAAAAATTTCAAGCGCAAAAAATAATGACGAAGTTATTTATTCACCCAATTTCAAAGTGACGCCCAAAGTGCCGTTGCTCTTGAAGGTATTGCCTGTGGTAGTAGTGGGTGGCGCTGTTGTTGCCTTGAGTGGAGGCAGCAAAGGAGGAGACAACGGTGGGAATAACAACAACAGTGGAGGAGATATTCCAACACCATCTTTGCCGCCAGGTGGATGATAAAAATTACTATAAGCGTCTTAAAAAAAATTTGTGAAAAGATTATAGAAACGACATGAAGAGAATTTTTACTTTTTTAATTCTGTGCACCTGTGTAAGCATCGGTGGGTTTGGTCAAATTACTTGGGCCAAGAAAACGGGACCTTATGGAGGAGCAGTAAAGGATGTAGCCGTTAACCCTATCACCTCTGTTGCATTTGCCTTGTCAGGAGATAACAACAGAGGTGTTATATATAAATCTGTTGACAACGGAGTTTCATGGACGGAGGTCACTCCCAATATATTTGGCAGCGACATGGGGAGAATTAATGATTTTCAAATGTCAAGCAATGGCACATTGCTAGCTATTAGTAATAACAATCTCTACAAAACAATTGATGATGGAGCGAACTGGACAAAAGTGAATACGGGCACATCATCTTCAACCAATGGATTTGATCAAGGACTTGAAGTTGCTGTTAATCCAGTCAATGGAACCATTTACGTTTCGGGTTATGACTACTCGCAAAGCAAAAGAGTACTCTTTCGTAGTACCAACGGTGGGTCAACTTTCGCAAAAGGAGCAGCTGACACAAACAATCAGTTTTATAAAATATCTGTTGCCAATAACTCTACGGCAAATGGAATTGTTTTTTGTACACTGGCTGGACAGCTATATCAATCCACTAATGATGGCGTGAATTTTAGCATCGTTAGTTCAGTTGGGGACTTCTCTTCAGTTCAGTCGATTGCATCTAAATCAAATAATAGTCAGTTAACTGTAGTTACTAACAATTCTACTATCTATACTTTATCAACACCATTT
>DASYTA010000220.1:0-11343 GCA_036002745.1 Cyclobacteriaceae bacterium
ATCGCACGAACAACTGCATCTATAAATATTGGTGTAAACGTGAGCGCATCGCCTTCGCGTTTTTGAAACTCATTCTTCATTTTGTTTCGCCAAAAAACAATGTTGGTAACATCAGCCTCAACGAATGAAGTAACGTGCGGAGAAATCCGTTTGCTATCCACCATGCGTTCGGCAATCATCTTGCGCATGCGATCCATTTGTATAATCTCGTCGCCTGCATTAATAGAAGCCGGCACAAGTGGAGCTGCGCTAACTGACCGTGAAGTGATGCTGATTCCTAATTTTCTATTTTGAACGTAACCTAAAATATCTTTCTTGGTCACGCGGCCTTCCAGGCCAGACCCAGAAATTGTTTCCAGCTCAGCTACAGCAATGCCTTCTTCTTTCGCAATATTTTTTACCAGTGGAGAATAAAAGCGTGATGACGATTTATAATCAGCAACTTTAGAGTGACCATTTCCATTGGTTGACGCGTGAATAACGGGAGCTGATTTTACTTCAGCAACCGGAGCTGAGGCAGCTACAACAGGTTCTGTGACTGGTTCTTCAGCTTTTCCTTGCTTGGCTTCTGTGGTAATGATCGCGATAGGCTTGCCTACTTTCACCACTTCACCTTCTTTAGCAAGAATTTCTTTTAGAATTCCGGCATGCACCGAAGGCACTTCAGTATCTACTTTGTCGGTAGCTACTTCAAGCACAGACTCATCCTGCTCGATCTTATCACCAGGTTTTTTAAGCCACTTCAAAATTGTGGCTTCCATAATGCTTTCGCCCATTTTGGGCATGATCAACTCTGCCTGTGCCATGCGTGTAGAATTTAAAGAATGTAAAGTTAAGTAATTTTTAAACCTACCCGCTAACGTTTAAAGAGGCCAAATATGATTTTGCATTGATTCAATCGATTGAAGTTTCTTTTGGCGAATCGAGAGGAAACCAAACAATCATTTCAAAACCATTGATTTAAAATTCTATGCGATAACTAATCACAGGCAAAAGACCCAACTGATACCATGATTTTATTTTTCCACTTAGAGGATCGAAATACTGCCCTCCCAAATTTTGATGGTTGGTCGCGTTCATTAAATCCAGCGCCAACGTAGTGGTAGTTTTCGCGCGATTTCGTTTCAAACTAACTCTTAAGTCAGCGCGGAAATAATCTGGCAATTGCACTTCAAACATCTGGCTCTCAAAATATTTTGTCTCATGTGCCTGCATAGATTTCTCCACATCAATAGGTGTAGTACGGAAACCACCCGTCCAGATGGTGCGAATGTTAAGTCCGAATACTCGGTTTTTGTTCCACAAGAAATCTTTACCAGCAGTGAAACTCACTGCATGGCCCGCGTTAAACATTGTATTCCTCCATACATTGTCAAGGGCCTTGTATTTAGAATCAAATAACGAAGTCGACAATAGAAAATATAAATTGTTGTGAAGGAACTGTTCGACAGTAAGCTCAACACCATAATTACGACCATATCCTTTATTTACAAGTGGGTCAGTCATATAACCCTCCACATTTGAAAGCGTAGAAATCGGACTTGAAATATCATTTTTCACTGCTACGTTATAAAGATGTTGATAATAGGTTTCGGCCTTCACCCGCAGGTGTTCGTTAATCGACCGATCATAAGCCAAAACGAAATGGTGCGCCTTGTTGAAGCCGATGTCCTTATTTGGTTTGGTGATGCTTCCATCGGATTGTGTCACTTGTGCTTCATAAATACCAACGGTTTGCATCTGGCTGTGCAGGCCGTAACCAAAACTCAAAGATTGCTGTTCGTTCAAGTTATATTTGATGGAAGCACGTGGTTCGATCGATGATGAAGAGTTGCTAAGTAGTCTCAGATAATGGACACCTGCATTCAACGTCCAATGCTCCGATGCGCGAAAATTCCATTGACTGAAAAGTTGTAGCGCATTCACAGATCCGAAAGCATTTAGATGCTCTTCAACCTCACTGGTTTCTTGATTTAATTCTTTTTGTTGCAATGAAAAATTATACCGGTTGAGATAAATGCCAGATCGCATACTATGACGTGCATTGAATTTGTGATTTAATACGGAAGTGAATGTCAATTTCCAGTTAACAAATTTCTGCATGTAATTGAATTGCGGAGTATAATTCTTATCGAGTCTATGCTCGTCATCTCCATTGTCATTTCCGGAAACTAAAAATGAAGACTGCAAATATGTTTTGGAGTTTAAGGTAACTGAATGCTTTAGTCCGGCAGCGCCTGTGTTCGAATGATAGAGCGAATTATATCTGTCATTTTCTCCCTCCCATTGTGTAGAATCTTTTTTCGCGTTGATCCGCTGGTTACTTAAACCGCCAAATCCGAAAAGTGAAAAATTACCAACCTTCTTTGTCGGAAAATTAAAGTTGTATGATAAGTCTTGATAATTGGTGACACCATCACCAACGTTGACTCCCATGTTATTCAAGATTGATAGTGTAGAATAACGATAGTTGATCAGATAAGAGCCGCGATAGTTTTTAGAAAACGGACCTTCCACTGCTACATCAGTGCCCAGCACGCTGGCTTGTACTGTGTACTCACGTTTCTCATTGTTTCCTTTGCGAAGATTTAGATCAAACACACCGGCTAACGCGTTGCCGTATTCCGCCGGGAAAGCTCCTGTCATGAAATCTGAATTAGTAAGCACCTGTGTGCTCAATATGGATATTCCTCCTCCTGAGGTTCCTACATTAGCAAAGTGATTTGGATTAGGAATATCCACTCCCTCCATTCTCCACAGTAAACCATAAGGAGAGTTGCCGCGAATTGAAATAGAGTTATTCATATCGCCTGCTCCAACCACACCTGCAAAAGAAGTAACCATGCGCAAAGGATCGTTTACAGCAGCGGCAAACTTGCGTGTTTCTTCTACTGAAAATGTGCGGGCACTGACGACCGCCATATCGTTCAATGGTTTATTTTTTTCAATGTCAGGTCTCACCACTACTGCTTCCATCATCACAACGTCTTCATTCATCGGAATATTCAGCACTGTTTCCTTGCCGGAATTAACAATCACATTAGGAAGCACTAACTCCTTATATCCTGTGAAAGATATTTTAATAGTGTGACTACCTACAGGTACGCCTGCAAGTTTGAAGTTTCCTTCTCCATCGGCAGTCGCGCCAATTACTGGGTCAGTGCTTTGAACAATTATAGTTGCTCCAGGCAACTGCGTCTTCGAAATTTTGTCGGTGATAGTACCACGAACAGTTTGCGTGAGAACTTGGGCCTGCAATGCTTTAACGCAAATGAGAAGAAATAGAAAATTTAAAACTCTGATTGAAAGTGTCATTGGGTTTTGTTGTTTATAGAAAAGAGACAACCTACCCAATCATTTCCCCCACGCGATCAAAAACTATTTTTTAAAAAAATCTTAACCCAACTTTCCAACCTAACCACATTTTCAAGTTTTGGTTATTGCCAATGTTTTGATCGTAAAAAATATTTGGTTTAGAATTAGTAAAGAGCGTGGGGTAATCTGTAAATGTTGTTTCGGTGAGATAGCCATTAAGCGTGCCGCCAGCGTACACCGAAAATTTTCGAGTAAACTGGTAATCAAATCCCATGTGAATTTTATTGAGTAAACTCAGTGCATCCGTGTAGCCTCCTTTATTGATATGTTGGGCGGTGAGATCAATATTAAAATATAACTGTTGCGTGATTCTTCTCGCTGTGCCAAAACCAAAACCGTATGTCCACACCGGAAGATTATCAGGCGTTAGTTCGGGTTTCATACCAACTAACAGGATATTGTAGAAATCTCTTATGCCTGTCCTGAATGAAACATTACCATAAAATATTTCATCCGCAGACAATTCCAGTTTGTGATATCCGTGTTTCACAATACTAATCAAACCAATTGGCACACCGTTAAGGCTGTCGGCATAATTAATAAAACCTATTTGAACACCCTTTACCTTTTTACCATAATTGAAAAATGTAGAAATCTGTGATCCACCAATCTGACCTGTTCCAATGTTGGCGAAGCCTGCTATTTGTGTTCCGCTAATTTTTTTGGTATTGACATTCGCTATACCTGCAAACTGTGAGCCTTGGTATTCTCCTAGCTGTATGTTAGCACCACCTGCCACTTGCACTCCAACACCAGACCCTCTTGAATAATTAGTAAACCCCGCCACTTGCACTCCATCCATCGAATCGAGATTTGTATTTGCAAAACCAGCTACTTGTACTCCTTCGGTCTTATCAAAATTTGTATTTGCAAAACCACCGATTTGTACACCCTTTGTTTTTCCACCATTTACATTAAAAAAACCAGCGGCCTGAAATCCATTCACACTATGACCTACCATATTTCCAAATCCTGCAAGTTGAAACCATCCTGCATTTCCTCGGTCGATATTGAAAAGGCCACCAATCTCCATAACACGTGTGCCCATGGAGTAACCTCCTAAAACATTGAATGAATAATCGTTGATTACGTTGCCGCTCAATTTTCCGTTTGTGCCAAGAAATGGAAGGAAAGAAATCTGCGCCCGTCGATAAAGCGTGTCATGAATATTTTGAACATTAGGTTCGGATGCATAAGGTAACTGAAGTACTATTTTTTCTTGTTTCAGAGAATCTTTTACTTCTTCTTTTGATTCATTTTTGATGCTGTCTTTTAAAATTCTCTTCATGAAAATATTTGAATAAGAATCGCCTGGAATGGCGACCGAAATAATTGTATCGCGATAATTACTCTTGCTGATTCTCAACTCTTCTTTGTTTTTTACATCATCCAGTTTGATGGTATAAAATCCATATTGATTGGTAACTGCCGAAGTAAGAGATTCTTTCTCGTAAACGCTGACGCCAGAAATCTTCTCGCCTGATTCCATGTCTTCTACATAACCACTGATAACGAGTGTAGCCTTGCCAGGCTTAGCCGGCGGTGGAGATTGAATTAAAATTACATGTCCGGCTTTTTCTTTATACTGTATTGTCCCTTTAAAAATTTCATTAAGAATTTCTCTAATTGTCTTATTCGACATTTTCACAGTAAGCCTACGATCCATTGAAATAATAGAAGAGCTATAAGAGAAGGAAAAACCACCAAGACGACCGATACGATCTAAAGCCGATGGCAGACTCTCTTCATTTAAATTAATAGATATTCTTCTTTCAAGGATTGGTGTGATCGTTTGAGAAGCTGCAATCAAAAAGCCAACTAGAAATAAAAAAAGTAGAAATGGTCTCATTGTTGTTTACTTATTGCATCCACTTCCGGTTAAAATAAATTCATCTCCTTTCTTTTCTACACTAAGACTCAGGGTCTCTGCGATGATGTCGGCAATGTCTTCAATTTTATCATTATTAAAATTCACCGTAACGTGACATTGACCGATGGAAGAGTTACCGAGAATTATTTTTGAGTCGTAGATCTCATTGATCATTTCAACTGCTTTCTTGAGATCGGTGTCTTTGAAGCTAAAAATCTTGGTCTTGTAAGCGAGCACATTGGTATCTGCCTTTACCATTCGCGAAAATTCTTTAAAAGATTTTTTATAGATGCCCGCCTCACCTGCTTTCAGAATTAGTCCCGGATCTTTTAAAGTATAAAACTGAACCTCTCCGCTCTCCACCGTCACTACCACAGTATCGGAGTTGGGGTAAGCTTTTATATTAAATGAAGTTCCAATGTCTCTCACCAAGAGTTCTTCAATTTCTACAACAAATGGCTTTTCTTCTTGATGCTTCACTTCAAAGTAAGCTTCACCCATCAATTTCACATTTCTTGTTTTGCTCCGCGAATTGTATTCAAAGTTGAGCTTGCTATTTTTATTAAGAACTGCAAAACTTCCATCAGGCAAAGTATCCTGTTTAATTTTTTTGTCAGTTGTTACAGCTAACGTCTGAACAGCTGGTCTCGTCCACTGATAAACGAGGTAACTCATTGCAGTGATCAGGGCTATTCCTGCCGCCACACGAACATAAGGTGAAATGAAAAATTGAAACCGCTTTTCTTCACGCATCTTACCTTTCACTTTCTGCCAAGCCTCGTCTCGATCAAATTTGATTTTAACGGGAGTAGCAGCAGCTTTATCAAAAATCAATTTAAAGTGAGCAAAGTATTTACGATTGGCTTCGCTTTCTTCAAGCCATTGGTTCAGTTGATTCTGCTCAGCCACTGTAGCTTCTTTTGCGAGCACTTTGCCAATCAAATCATCGATGGGATCAAACTCTGTCATACCTACCAATTACCGTTTAAAAATAAAATCAACAAGGGCAAATACTCCTTCAGGTTGTCGCGCATAATCTTCAGCGCTTTTCCAACTTGGTTTTCCACTGTTTTCACAGATATCTCAAGTTGATCAGCAATCTCTGCATATTTCAATCCTTCGAACCGACTTAACTGAAATACAATTCTGCATTGCTCGGGCAGCTGCATCATTGCTTCGCTAATTTTGCTTTCCAATTCAGAGGAAGTAATGGTTTCATGAACCGATTCCTGAATGGTTTCCCCATGGGCCATCTCATGTTTCGCATGAAGTTGTTTTACCTTTTCATGCTTGATCACATTGAGACACGTATTGCGAACCATTCGATACAAGTAAGACTTAAAGGAAGTTTGAATTTCAAGGGAAGATCTTTTTTCCCATACCTGTATGAAGGCCGACTGCACCACCTCTTCGGCCTCCTCTTTGTTATTCAAAAATGAATAAGCATAGCGGCACAAGGGTTGATAAAAGGCATTGAATATCATCTCAAAAGCATGTTGATTGCCATCTCGCACAAACAAAAGCGTATCATTCTCTAACAAATCCACTACTTCTTGATTTGAATTCAGAGCAATTTTACGATTTTATTGTGTTTGAAGTTATGACAACCTCAAAGCGCTTTACCCCCACTGCACCTTAAAGATTTTTTGACGTGCATATTCTTGGTGGATTTAAAGATATGAAGCTAATTTATTATGATACCAGTGGGCTAGTGTTGTATCAACAATGGCTCACTCTATAAGAACTCATTTTAAATCTTTGTCAATGTACTTGAATCCCTTTAACTTAAGAAAATCAATAAGTTCACCCCTGGATGAAATTTGCTTTTCGTCAACGACTAAAACATTGTCTCTGTTAAAAATTCTGAGCAAGTCTCGAAGTTTACGCAAATAGGCTCCATGAGCAGAGGCAATTTCACTAGCAAAAAACATGTCCTCAATGTATTCATTATGAATTTTGTATCTATTTTCGCCCAAATCAAATATTTCATTTCTAACTTGTTCTTTCGTGACTCTATTTTTCGTTAACAATTCATGATTATCTTGAATCGATTTCTCAATCAACAACTCGTCAACAATTTTATTAAATGTCACTTTGTCGAAGGTCAGGATTCTATTTGGTAGATGAAGTTCGATATTGTCAACTGAGTCAACATCAAACTTTACCTCTATTTTATTTTTAAGTCTTAGGTTCTGCCGGAGCGCAATAAATTTATTAAACTCATCAAAGTTTTCAATCGACTTAAACAAAAGATCAATCTCTTTATCTGTCAAATGCATATTCTTAACGAGGGCGATTCATAACTTCTCAATTCACTTCGGCAAACTCAATCGTATCAAATTCAAAACTGCGATCGAAGCTGCTTTGATATTGAGCAGGCGTTCTGTGGAGAGTTGTAACTTTTTCGTGACCGTGTGATGTTTATCTGAATATGCAATCCAAACTAATCCCACTGGCTTTTCGGGAGTTGCTCCGCCAGGTCCTGCAATACCACTTGTAGCAACACCAATGTCTGTATTGAACTTTGCACGAACAATGTTTGCCATCTCAATAATTGTTGGCTCGCTCACCGCTCCGTATTGTTCTAGTACTTCTGGCTTCACACCCAGTTGCCTCATTTTGATTTGATAATCATATGGCACCATGCTTCCCAAAAAGTAGGCAGAGCTGCCAGGCACGCTCGTAATCAAATGAGAGAGATAACCACCTGTGCAACTCTCGGCTACGGAGATCGTTAATTTTTTCTCTGTTAATAATTTTCCTATAGCAGCTTCAAGCGGGTCTTCACCAAATCCATAAGTGTATTCACTGATCAAGGGCAAAACCTGATCACTATATTTCTCCACTTCACTTTTTAATTTATTTTCATCTTCTCCAAAACCAGTGATGCGCAATTTCACTTCACCAATTCCCGGGAGGTAAGCCAGCTTGATATGAGCAGGCAAAAGTTTTTCCCATGCTTCAATTTTATCGGCTATAATGGATTCGCCAATTCCTGCCGTACGAATCACCTTATGAACGATTATCGGTGTTTTGAATTTTTGTTTGAGCCGAGGGATGACTAAATCGGTCATCATCTTTTTCATTTCATGTGGCACTCCTGGCATGGCCATAAACACTTTGCCGTTTCTTTCAAACCACATACCAGGGGCTGTGCCAATTACATTAGTGATCTTCGTGCAACAAACCGGAAGCACAGCCTGCAATTTGATGGTATCCGTTGCCTCACGCCCGCGTGCCTTGAAAAAAGCGGTTAACTCTTCCAAAGCCTCCTTATGCATCTTCATTTCGCAGTTGAAATATTTTGCGAGCAATGGTTTGGTCAGGTCATCGCTGGTAGGTCCAAGTCCACCGGTAATTAAAATAATATCAGCGCGTTTTTCAGCTTCGGCAAATGCGGTGAGAATTTCTTCCTCCACATCTCCTACGGTTGTTTTACGAATGACTTTAATGCCGACTTTATCCAACTCCACACTCATCCATTGTGAATTGGTATCAACAATTTGTCCGTACAAAATTTCATCACCGATGGTGAGCAGCTCTGCTAAAATGGGTTTCATCTATTTACAATTTGGATTAATAACTCGAACGAACTATAAACAGTTCGAATGGCGGGGCGAAGATAAAGACGGATTCTAAAATGAACTAATGAAAAGAATTTTGCAGAATGCCTGCCGAGATTTTAAAAATACAGATTCGCGGAAAGCGCCCGGCAACAAAGGTGGTGCCGCATACCGCTAAGCCACCGTCTGAAGTGGGTGTCATCGATGCAATCTCAAAAGGATTGGAGAATCCCAGGTACTTGCTTCCTGAAAATTTAAAAGTAGGCTTATCGTAAGCGTAGAGTGAAATCTGCTTTGACTTAGTCGTGCTGCCGTATATGATATAATTTTTCGCATTTAATGTAACCGGAACAATTTTAACTTTCGCATCCGTTACAAGTTCGGGAAATGAATTTCCCTTCAAGTCGGAAGCTGAACTTACACTATTGCTATTGATCTGCGCAGAAGGAAGAAGATAGTTATCGCCAAAGTTAAACGTACCTATTGAGTACGTACTTCCTTCAAGTGGAAGAACAGCTCTCATGCCTCCACTGCTTTGTTGACCTTGCACAACACCTAGCGGATTGTCAGCACTTAAATCGGTGAACACTAAAGAAAAAGTGTAGTTATAAAACCCATTGAAAAAATATTGACCGCTGGCGTTTTTGCCAACTTGAAAAGGAAACTGCCTGCCAGTATGCACAAAGCTGCCGATGATGGGTGCCTCTACATCATCACCAGCGCCAATCTTATAACCTTTGGACTGAATGATATTTCCATCAGGACTTATTTTGGACATCACACTTAATTTACTCCCGTTGTCATAACTCAATAAAAGAAAATTATTTCCGTCTTGAGCCGCGGCAGCGGGGTAAGAAGAACCTACATTATATTGGTTGGTAATGGTGCCTGTAGCATCCATCTCAATCAACTGCGTCTCTAATCCAATCGCAGTCATGCAGAAGAAATAATATTTTCCGTTTGCAGTCAAAATATTTCCGATCGGGTCGACCAAATTTTCATCCACCTCTTGTGCGGAAACAAAATTACCGAATGCATCAGCCGTCATGATGTAGGTGCCACTGAAACTGGAAGTAGTTAAACTGCGCCCACCTAAAATCAAATATCCGCCATCTGGAGTTTGAACCATGTCAACCGGATAGTAAGATGCGTTGAATTGACTGTTGTCGAATATTTTGGTAAAGTTGGATTTATCAGCCGCGGGATCTGAATTGTTGGCGCAATGACTAAACACCAATGCACTTAAAACAAATAAAATATAACTCAGTTTCATGCGCCTACTATTGTTGATCAAATGATTTGAAATTGCTGGTCAAGAATCGCATAGGAAACAAAACACCTGCCGAGATTACAATATTATTTAGTTTAATGTCATCCTGAGCATCTCCAATGCCTGCTAATTGATCATTGCTAAATCGATTTTTTACGTTCGTAATATTTGACATGCCGCGCATGTATGAAGTTTCAAGCACCAATTTCACATTGCCCATTTGATAACTTCCTCCAATGCCTCCCATCAGTCCCCAATAATTCGTGAAGAGGTCTTTTGTTCCTACAATCAGCGGTTGGTTACTCAAATTATTCACGCTGCCTGAAGCGAGATCAACTCCTGAAACGGTAACTGTCTTTATTGCATTCGTTAAAAAAGAATAATAAATACCAGCATGCACATAGCCTTTCAACGTGTTGCCTACCAAATCATATTTTGCAATCAAGGGAATCGTAACGTAGTCTAGTCCTTGGCTTTGAGAATATTTTTGTGTGAGCGACTGCGAGGGATCTTGCGTGTTGGTCCACTCAAACTGGTTGGAATACGAGATTACGTTGTGGCTATACGTGGGCTGTGTGCTGATTGATAAATTCCGAAATTGAAATGTGATCTCCATCGTAGCCTGACTGCCAACATCTTTAAAGCTGTTGTAGGTTTTAATCAAGCTAGATGGTTCGTAATTCGTTGCACTCATCACAGAGTATCTCTTAATCGGATCGGCTTGTGACAGGTTGATACCAGCTTTGAATCCAAGCCAAAATTGCTTTTCAAGAAAAGTATTTTTCTGTTTCTGGCCGGGGGATTTTCTTTTCGCTTGACTGAAGGCGTTCGAAATAGCCGCCGTCAGGAATAAGATTAACAAAAATTTTTTCATAGAAGGCAAAGCAATTATCGAGCAACGATCAGTTTTTTTGTTTCTTTAACAAAGCCGGTCTTCAGTTGGTAAAAATAAAGACCCGGCGACAACTCTGCTACACTTGTTTGCACTTCCTGTTTGCCTTCTTCTCGTTGTTCGTTTAGTATATTGTTCACCACGTTGCCTTTCGAATCGAGTAAATCCAATTGTACCTGGTTAGTATTGTTCATCAAGAAACTAAACGTGACTACATCTTTGGCAGGATTAGGGTAACAATTCAATTGCCCAAAACGAGCTGCCACAAAACTTTCGTTAACACCGCTGATCACTTGTTGAGCCAACGGCAGATATTCGTAGTTGCCTGTACCTTCTTCTTTGCTGCCGGTAAGAAAATTCTTAAAGAAGATAT
>DASYTA010000221.1:0-1872 GCA_036002745.1 Cyclobacteriaceae bacterium
ATTCGCTGGACAATTTTAAGCCTGATGGGAGGGCAGCATTGACCACTTCGCCTAATGTGCACATATAATAAGAGGCCATCCATTGATACAGCTTAAACTGTTGATCATAGATAACTTCATCCTCGTCCAGAATTTCTAAAATGTATTTGGCTTCGTAGTCAACCGGTGGCTGATTATGCAACCGGAGAACAATTCCGGTTTGAATTTTCTTGGCACCAAACTGAACGATTGCCCGCTGACCAACCTTGATTTGTTTATTCATTGACGCAGGAACCCTGTAAGTGAATAGCTTGTCGATTGGCACAGGGATAACCAACTCTGCGAACAGAGTTTCATCCCGATTACTTTCGGGAGGATTGAATTCCAGTGAGAGGTCAGTCATTAAGAATCAAAACTTAATAATTTGATGGTCAGCAGTACGAATGGATTAAAACTGCTGATGCTTAAGATAAAGATATTAAAACTTCAGAACCCTCAACTCAACTCTTCGATTTAATGCTCTGTGTTCCTCTGAATTATTCTCTACAAGCGGTTTGGTTTCACCATACCCTTGCGGTACCATTCGATCTTTGGCTACGCCTTTCTTAATTAAGTATTCCAGGGAGCTCAACGCCCGCTTGTTTGACAGCTTCATGTTTGAGTCCTCTTCCCCAACATCGTCGGTATGCGCAGAAATTTCAACTTGAAGTTTTGGATTCACCTTCATTAACTCTACAATTCGGTCAAGTTCAAATTGTGAACTTTCTTTCAGGGTAGCAGAATTTGTTTCGAAGGTAATGTTGTTCAGCGCAATTTTTCCTCCAAGTTCTATGGGCACCACTTCCATGGTAACTGAGCTCGCATCGCCTGCCACTATTTCTTGTGATGTAAAGAAATAGCCTTCTTCACTCGCGGTTACTATTTGGTACCGGTCTCCTTTTCGCAAAAATACTTTTTCACCGGCGTCAGCTATAAGGACTTCATCCACGACCTTATTGTTTGAATAAACCTTGATTTTTACTTTTTGTTTACTTACTGAATTAACTACATGCACTACAAATTCAACTTTCTCATGCTCCAACGGCAGCAATACATTTCGATTAGTCGAAATACGTTTGTCCTTGAATAACCAATCTTCCTTTGCATTACTGTATCCTTTTTTCGATGCTGTGATTGAGTAATTCATTAGCGCTGAAAAAGTGAATGATATTGGAAGTTTATTATCAGAAACAGAATCAGCAATGACTTTAGTTTCACCTTGTTTTACTTCAAGCCAGGTACTCAATTTGAATTTTAAATCTTTGTCGATGACATCAATCTTGCCATTCCATGAGGATCTCAGAGTAATATCTTTTTTTACTAACTGAAAGATCTTCTGGTCTTCCAAATTAAATTGCAGTGTGTCGGGCAACCAACCTTCGTTATCAAATATGACTTTGTAAGAATTGCCAGCGGCAAGCACAATGCTATACTCACCGTCGGTTTCATTGTTCTGAAGTGTGAAAGAATCGTTCGTCTTTGTGTTTGTAACGATTATATTAACCGGTACCACTTTCGAATTCTTATCTTCAATCACTCGGCCAGTAACCACCGTATTAGTAAATTGTCGGAATTTCTTGGGTATGCCTACGGAATAAATATCTTTTTTTGAGTAAAAGAACATAACCGAGCCAGACGCATCAATGCAAGGAGATTGATCGTTATCTGTTGAATTGATAAAATCAAGCGCTACCGGTATCGACCAGGATCGATCGTTTTGCAACACCGTTTGATACATATCGTATTTACCTAAACTTCCACTCCGAATTGAAGAAAAGATAAGCGTGCGATTATCGGCCATGATCTTCGGATCGCGTTCGCATCCTGTATTGATCGGAGAAGGCAACGGCACCG
>DASYTA010000222.1:0-23255 GCA_036002745.1 Cyclobacteriaceae bacterium
AACGTTACAAACGCCTTGGTTTCATCACTTAAATTCTGTTGACCATAAGTGTCAAAAGCAAATACGATGAACAGGAAGAAATATAACAGTTTATTCATA
Source organism: Cyclobacteriaceae bacterium (assembly GCA_036002745.1). Taxonomy (GTDB): domain Bacteria; phylum Bacteroidota; class Bacteroidia; order Cytophagales; family Cyclobacteriaceae; genus ELB16-189. Next base: position 100 of record DASYTA010000222.1, read on the forward strand.
ACAAGTTTTTTTACTATTACTTCGCCAATTTTGTGATAGCCTCCATTTTAGATTTCAATCTACTGATTGCATCTAAATATTTTTGCTCATACATTTTTAAGTTGGCAGTAGACTTGATAGACGCCTCATATTGAAAAGCAGGCAACATCCAAGAAGCGTAACCGCTGTAAGGATCAGGCGAAGCATAGAGTGACCGATACCAATTTCCGTAAGGCATTCCTTGCTTGTCAATCCACTGCCGCTCAAGCAACATTAGTTCTGCGTTGATTGATTTCTTATTTGCATCACTAGTGGTCTTCAATGCGATTTCAGCCTCTTCGCCGGTTTTTTTCAGCTCATCGGCAGCTTTGATGAGGTTATCAAATGAAAATGAAGTTTCAGATTTGTCGTATGCCTTAGTTAATTTTTGCAATCCCTCGAAGTGAGTTCTTAGGTCTGTTCCATAACGGCTAAGATTATAAGGAATCACATCAGCGTTTGCCAATCGCAACGCCATCATACCAAACACACGTTCTACGAGCGGCCCCATAGTAAAACTTGGATCTGCAAAGCGTTCATAAAAAGAAAAGCTGTCGTGATTGGAATGATAGATGGTTGGACCACCTGTGCCTCCGCCCCACGACGGAATCCCAACGTGTGTGTAGAATGCAATGTGATCAGATCCACCGCCTAAATTTCCAACAGGTGGTTCTTTCAGTCCTTTCTTTCCTAGCCAATGTTCATATACACTCTTGGATGAATCGGGATAAGGTATTGCTTTGGTTGATTCGATCAACAAACCTTTCAGCGAAGGACTGGAAGCAGCATTAAAACTTTTTCCAGACACGGCTCCATCTGCATTGAAGTAAGCAACACCTTTTGCATCGAGCTCATCACGAAATTGTTCTACCCATTCTGTTGAGCCGATCACACCTTGTTCTTCAGCATCCCAATGTGCAATCTTGATCGTGCGCTTTGGTTTATATCCTGCTTGCGAGAGCTTACCTAGAGATTCACTCAACGCAAGCAACATAGCAGTGCCACTGTTGGGGTCTGTACCTCCAAAGCCCCAAGCATCATAGTGTGAGCCGGCCATGATCCATTCATCCGGTAGTTCCGATCCCACCAAAGTACCAACAACATCGTACACGCGTTGTATTTCTCTTTTCTGCGAAACATTCACACGTACTTTCAATTCAGGTCCGCCTTCTAGGCGATAGGTGTAAGGCAACCCACCTTGCCATCCGGTTGGCACTGGCTTGCCCTTCATTCGTGAAAAAATTTCTTTGACCGATCCATAAGGCAATGGCAACACTGGAATGTTGTGCATGCCCGAAACTTCTTCCGGTTTTTTACGAACGATTTTCTTTTTGCCATCGAGAGGAAGTGCAGGCTCGAAGGGAGTTAATGGATCGCCTGTCCAGTCGAGCGTGAGCAACGAGCCGCGCTGAATACTACTTTCATTGTAATTAGGTCCTTCGGGGTACACAAGTCCTTTTGCGTAACCGTTATCCCCCGGATCGGTGAAGATGATGAGTGCAGCTGCTCCGGCAGCTTCAGCATACTTGGCTTTGTATCCACGGAAGTTTCCACCATAGCGCGCGATCACAACTTTACCTTTCATAGAAATGTCCATTGCCTGAAGCTTTTCAAAATCTTCTTTACGACCGAAGTTGGCATATACTACTTCCGCCGTTACATCGCCAGAACCGGTATAGGCGTTGTAGCCGAAATATAAATTTGGATCTGAAGAGAAGGGATCTTCTTTGTGGATGTACTCTTTATTATTAAGTGGGATACGAACGGGCTCCACAATTTCTGCGGAGGCAGCACCTGGCATCACTGGCAAATAAATATCGTAAGGAAAAATTTCAACTTGAAAGCCTGCCTTGCGCATAACGTCGGCCATGTAGTCGCGCACTCGCTCATTAGCTTTTGAAGTAGTGATGTGCGGTTCCTTGGTGAGATTTTTTAAATGGTTTTTGTAACGCTCACTTTCCTGTTGGTTCAAGAAAATTGATTCCGTTTGTTTCTGTTTTTCCGAAGTCGCACTTGAAAAACCAGGAAGCGTTTGAGCTGAAGAACTAATGCTAAGGAGCAGGGATAAGCCGAGAAAGTATTTCATGGTATGAATTTTTAATTCAGGAAGAAAGCAAAAGTTTCGCATACGGCGAAGTGAAATTATGCGAGCCAGAAAGTGAGATGGTAACTCTTTTGAACCTACTTCTTAAAAATGAAGTAAACGGCCAAAATCAAAAAACCGAATCCAATAAAATGATTTAACCTCAAGGTTTCATTTTTAAAAAAGATCACCGAGAATATCACAAACACTGAAAGTGTGATCACTTCCTGAATTACTTTTAATTCCACTAAAGAGAACGGTCCACCATTTTCTTTGAAACCAATTCGGTTGGCGGGTACTTGTAATGCATATTCAAATAAGGCAATTCCCCAGCTGATGAAAATGATACTTGCCAATCCTAAGTTCTGACTCCAATTCATTTCTTTAAACTTCAAATGACCATACCATGCGAAGGTCATGAATGTGTTGGAGAGGATAAGGAGTACTATTGTCAATAAAGGTTTCATATTTTTCTAATTTCAGAATACAAATAACAAAAAGACAGCATAATTAATACGACTATGTCGATTACAAAAATCCGACATAGATTATTAAGTTTATATATTCAGACAACCTAATTATGACATCAACAACCGCTAATAACTCTTCTCAAACGAATTGGCCCCAAATTTATAGCCTGATGGCACTTAATGCTGCCATTGTTATAAGTTGGATAGCGTACCACAATTACCAGCCTAAGGTTTTGGAGATTTTCCACTTCCAAGAGCTATCTCTTTTTTTAGTTGTGGCACAAGCACTGATCCTTGTGTTTATTCCTCCGCTAGCGGGGATAATTGCTGACCGTGTACTCAATGCCGGGGGCAATCGATTTGTTGTTTTCACAGTAGGCATAAGTGTAACGGCGATGGTTTTTATGTGTGTAGCTTTCACAGTAGGAACTGCCAACACCATTGATCTTACAAGTGCACTTCCGTTTATGATTGTGGTTTGGTTAATCTCAATGAATATTTTTCATAGTCCCGCAAATTCAATGTTGGAACTATTCGCGCCAGCCAAATCTCTACCATCAGCTATGGCAATGATGGTCTTGACAACCGAACTACTATATGCTGTTGAACCGGTCATTGTTGAGTTTGTGGATTTTCTTGGACCGGTAAAAACATTTGCCTTGGGTGGTGTGCTATTAATTATTACTGGTTATTTTTTCAGAAAAACTACGCGTGATCTTTCTTTTGTTCGCAGTAACGATGAATCGAAAGCTGCGGAAAGTAGTTTTGCTGTGGTGCTTATTGCTGGATTAATTTTGGGAGTAGCGACCACACTTCTAAAAAATTATTTACCTCAAAGAATAACGGATCTTTCAGGAGCTGATAATTCTATTTCAGGTTCAGTTGTTGTATCTATCGCACTGGCGATTTCAGCAGTTACGGCATGGCCGCTTTCCAAAGTGGTGGACAAAGTAGGAACACAAAAAAGTTTGACCTACGGTCTGCTCGGTTCGTTCTTGTTTTTGTTGCCAACAATCTTCATTAGCAATCCTTACGTGGTAATTGCTTGTGCGCTATTATCTGCACCGTTTTTTAGTTACGCATCGGTTGCTGCGTTTCCATTTGCACTAAGTAAGCTATCGGTAAAAGATGTAACGCTCGGCGCCGGGATTTTCTTCGGCAGTGCAGAAGTAGCCGATGGAGTATTGAATTATATTCAGCAGATGTAGACTGGATACTAGATTCTTGATACTAGTAATTCAGCATTCTATTTATCTGGTACCAGTATCTAGGATCCTGCATCCAGTACCTATTTCACCAGCTTCTTGTACTTAATTCTGTGCGGTTGATCATCACCTAATCTTTTCTTTTTGTTCTCTTCATATTCGCTGAAGGTTCCTTCAAACCAATAGGCTTGTGAATCACCCTCGAATGCAAGGATGTGTGTACAAACTCGATCAAGGAACCAGCGATCATGAGAAATAATCACAGCGCATCCGCCAAAGTTTTCTAATGCTTCTTCCAGCGAACGTAGTGTGTTCACATCAAGGTCGTTGGTAGGTTCATCTAGCAACAGCAAATTTCCACCTTGCTTAAGCGCGATGGCCAAGTGTGCGCGGTTGCGCATACCGCCCGAAAGTTCTTTTACTTTTTTCTGCTGATCGGTACCACTGAAATTAAACTTGCTTACGTAAGCACGGGAGTTGATCTCTTTGCCACCAACTATCATCAAATCATTTCCACCGGTGATTGCTTGATATACGGTGTCTTCTGGTTTCAAGTCATCATGCTCTTGATCAACATAAGCGATCTTGACTGTTTCACCAACGGAGAAAGTTCCTGCATCAGGCTTTTCTTTGCCAATGATCATTTTAAAGAGCGTAGTTTTTCCTGCACCATTCGGGCCAATGATACCAACAATGCCTGCAGGTGGCAGAGAGAATGACAAGTTCTCATAAAGAAGTTTATCGCTATAGCCTTTGGCTACGCCAACAGCTTCAATTACTTTATTACCAAGACGAGGCCCGGGTGGAATATATAATTCCAATTTTTCTTCTTTCTCACGACCTTCAGCGCCAATTAATTTTTCATAAGCGCTCAAGCGTGCTTTCCCTTTTGCTTGCCGTCCCTTAGGATTCATACGCACCCATTCCAACTCTCGCTCCAAGGCTTTCTGTCTTTTGCTCTCAGTTTTTTCTTCCTGTATTAATCGTTTTTGTTTTTGATCAAGCCAGCTTGAATAGTTTCCTTTCCAGGGAATACCTTCACCACGATCGAGTTCCAAAATCCATCCGGCAACATTGTCTAAGAAATAACGGTCGTGTGTTACAGCAATGATGGTACCTTTGTATTGACGTAAATGTTCTTCCAGCCAATGCACCGATTCCGCATCGAGGTGGTTGGTTGGTTCATCCAATAACAAAACATCAGGTTCTTGCAAAAGTAATCGGCACAAGGCAACTCTTCGTTTCTCTCCACCGGATAAAAATTCAACTTTTGAATCAGATGGAGGACAGCGAAGTGCGTCCATGGCTCGATCCAATTTGTGATCTAATTCCCAAGCACCGATAGCGTCGAGCTTTTCCTGCACTTCTCCTTGACGAGCGATGAGCTTTTCCATTTTGTCAGGATTATCGAGCACATCAGGATCAGCAAATTTTTCGTTGATGACTTCAAATTCTTTCAACAATGCAACGGTGTCTTTCACACCTTCTTCTACAATCTCTTTTACTGTTTTTGTTTTGTCTAGCTGAGGTTCTTGTTCCAATAAACCAACGGTAAAACTGAGATCTGAAACTACTTCACCTTGAAATTCTTTATCAATGCCTGCGATGATGCGCAATAATGAAGATTTACCTGAACCGTTTAATCCTAGCACACCAATCTTAGCGCCATAAAAAAATGAGAGATAAATATTTTTTAAAACCTGCTTTTGGGGTGGGTAAATCTTGTTTACGCCCGTCATCGAGAAAATTATTTTTTCGTCAGCCATAGAAGTTGTAGAAATCGTTTGAGCCGGCAAATATTGCTTTTTTAATGCAATTGTCCACAATCTTAGTTTGCCTAAAGGCAAGCTTCAATAGGTTACTTTCTAGAATTATTTGTCATGGAGCGTACATGTAGCCTTCAGCGGCACAGGACTATTGACAATGATGTAATTAATCCTATTTTTGCGGAAAATTAAAAGGGGGTACTATGTATTGGACATTGGAATTGGCTTCATACTTGGAAGACGCACCTTGGCCGGCCACAAAAGATGAATTGATTGATTTTTCTATTCGCTCCGGAGCACCGCTGGAGGTTGTAGAAAATTTACAAGAATTGGAAGATGATGGTCAACCATACGAGAGCATCGAAGAAATTTGGCCTGACTATCCAACTAAAGAAGATTTCTTCTTTAATGAAGATGAATATTAATTGATCAAAAAATATTGAAAAATTGAAGCTGCCTTAGGGCAGCTTTTTTTTTGAAATCCGTTGCGGTAAAAAATTGAGGATAACAAGGTCGATTTTCATTGCCTTTTCAAAAATTTAAGAATACCTTGAGACACTTAATTTATTAACCTAAATTTAATCTAAACCTAAACCTATGAAGAAGTTTTTACTTATGTGCTTCTCATTCGGTTTTGCGATCAGTGTCTGGGCGCAAGACCGGGTGGTAACGGGCAAAGTGACATCACAAGATGATGGTGCTGCTTTGCCTGGTGTGAATGTCCTTTTAAAAGGAACAACTCAAGGAACTGTCACCGATAGTGATGGCGCTTATAAAATGACTGTTCCCGCAACAGGCGGCACTCTCTTATTTTCATTTATTGGACTTCAAGGACAAGAAGTTCAAATTGGAGAGCGTGCTGTAGTTGATGTGCAGCTTGGCCTCGATGTTAAGCAGTTATCGGAAATTGTGGTGACGGGAACGGGGGTTCCGACTGACAGGAAAAAGCTTGCTATTGCTGTTGAAACCGTTTCTGGTGACCGACTTCCGCAAGCTCCTACTGGTGCAATTGACCAAGCCTTGGTTGGTAAAATTGCTGGCGCACAGATTGCTACAGTTTCCGGTAATCCAGGGGCTCCTGTGAGTATCCAATTGCGTGGGATTAATACCCTTGGCGGAGGTACGCAACCACTGATTATGGTAGATGGGATCGAAATGCAATCCACTTCACTTAATTCGTTGGATTTAAACAACGTAGAAAGAGTTGAAGTAGTACAAGGAGCAGCAGCTTCTACACAATATGGTGCTCAAGGTGCAAATGGTGTAATACAAATTTTTACGAAGCGCGGGAAAGTAGGTAAGGCTAAAGTGGAAGCCTCTTTCAGAACAAGTACCGATCAACTGTTAAATGTTGGTGATTTACATCAGCCATTTAATCATTCCTTTGCCACTGATGCAAGCGGGAATATTATTGACAATCAGGGGAATATCCTTAAGCAAGATGCATATGGTGATTGGCCTCACGTTACTTGGCAAAATGATGCATCAGCCTTAAATAATAAGCCTTATAAGAATAATACCCAGTATTATGACCACATAGGTCAGTTGTTTCATACTGCAAAAACTTTCAACTCGCATTTTGGAATTTCGGGTGGCAAAGAAGGCTCAGACTATGCTATTTCGCTATCCAACAATACTCAAGAATCGCTTATTAATGGCAAATTGAGCCGCACCAATCTAACCGCAAATTTCGGTTTTGACATTACAAAAAGTCTGAAAGTGCGCTTTACTAATCAATTGGTTTACACTGATAACAGTGTCAATCCAATTTCGCCTCCGATTAGCAGCGCTATGTATATGTACCCTTTTGCCGATTTCAATTATAAGGATAGTGATGGCAATCCTCTATATAAATATACAGGAGCAGGAGCCAACAATACAAACCCCAACTATTTCTTTCATTACCAGACGTTCAACAACAAAACGATTGATATTCTTCCGAATTTAAATTTGCATTGGACAGCCAATAAATTTTTAGAACTAGATTACAAAGTTGGTATTAATTACCAGCTGGGGCTTTATGATAGAACCTCAGCTAATCAAACAGGAAATGCGCTCTCCGTGTTGAACAACTATTACGTTGGTGAAAGTGTAGCAGGCGGAATGGCAAAACAAACAACGGATCGCTATAATATCAACTCACTTGTTACCGCCCTAGTGAAAGTCGATCTGGATAGAGACCTTCATTTAGGTATCCCACTTGTGTCTACAACTCAGGGATTATTCGATTATCGCAATTACTCTTTCCACAGACAATATGTAACCTACACAGGGCTTCCTACTTACGCTCCGGCTGATCAGGTCAATGGTTCACAAGCATCGTCGAATAGTGCTTCGGAGTGGAATGACAAATTCATCACTTATGGATTTTTGCTTAATGAAAAATTGGAATACAAGGATATGATTGGCGTGTCGGGCGGCTTCCGTTCTGACTATTCGTCGGTATTTGGTGCGGCTAAAACTCCCTTTACTTTCCCTCGCGGGGATGCTTATATTAGGTTGTCCAAAATGGGTTTCTGGGATGGCCTGTCAAGTGCTTTTCCTGAATTCAAACTTCGTGGTGCTTATGGGAAGGCAGGAATTCAGCCTGTAACATATACTCAAGATTTGGCTGGCCCCCGACCGAATCATTTTATAAGGACAACCGCTTATAATCAAGGAGCCGATGCGGGTGGGGCGCAATTAAATCTCCCTACAACCATCGCAAATCCAAATCTTAAAGTTGAGCAGTCCACTGAGCAAGAATTTGGAGCTGATTTAGGCATTGCACCTTTTAAAGGAGGCTCGTGGTTGAATTTTATTCAAGCTAGCGTCACGATTTGGAATAGAACCGGTAAGGATATTGTGTGGCAAAGACCACTAGCAATTTCATCAGGATCTGCAACCATTTGGGATAATTACATGAGTTTCAAATCAAATGGAGCCCAATTTAGCCTTACTGCCGACATGTATACTGGTGGTGATTTAAACTGGGATATGGTCATCGCGTGGGGTACTTCGAAGTCTTATGTAGATCAGATTTATGACGGCAAAGATGTTCCGCTGGTTTGGGGAAGCGCAGCAACTTATACGTTAAAATCAGGCGAACAAATTGGCACCATCTACGGATATAAGGCACTAACAAGTATTGATCAAAAAGATCCTCAGGGTAATTACTATATCGATCAAACTCAAGCTGCCAATTATGAAATTATCAATGGTGGCGTAGTTAATTCTGCAAACCGAACGGCTCAATTTACTTCTGACAAGTATTTCTTAGGCAACACAACACCTAAATTCAACTCTTCTGTGACGAATACTTTGACGTATAAAGAGTTCCTTACGCTATCATTCCAAATTGACTGGGTTTCTGGGATGAAAACCTATAACCAAACGAAAGAATGGATGTATTCTGAAGGATTACATGGAGATTATGATAAGTCAGTGACTTTTAAAAACGGCGAATCCGGACCTTATACTGCCTACTACAAGAGTTTCTACGATGCCTCTGAAAGTAATGGAACGAAGAGCTATTTTCTTGAAAACTCTTCCTTTGCTCGCCTAAGAAATCTTTCAATTGGCTTTGATTTTGCAAAATATTTCAAGTTGAGCAAAATCAACAAACTGCAATTGCAGTTGACCGGAAGAAATTTGGCAACAATCACCAAATACACTGGATTTGATCCGGAGGCGAACAATAACGTCTCAGGCGGTGGTAGTGGCACCGGAGCAGCTCAAGTAGCGGCTCAAAGGGGCTTGGACTATTGGGCATTCCCCAACACCAAATCATATCAGATTGGCTTGAATGTTGGATTTTAAATCTTAAACAGAAAATAACATGAAAAAGATAAGTAAAGTATTTATTCTGTTGATTTCGCTTTTCATCGTGTCTTGCCATGATGAACTGAGCAAGGTATCGAATACTAATCAACCTACTCCTGCAGCGCTTCAAGGTGAATTGGGGTTGACTTCATTTGCCAAGGGTGGTGTCTACTACAATGGCTTCGGTGGAAATGGCGGGGGAACTGCTCCTGCTTATTACCCAACATTGGATGATGGCCTTGGAGAGGGAATGCTATTAATTGTATACGGCTTGCACGATGCCATGGGCGACTTGATTTTTATACCATGGGGTAATAACGACTTCAAGTTTGCAGATAATCCAACTTCATTTACGCTGGATGACAATTCTGTGGTTCCAATGCCAATTGGATTATCGCAACCTCATGAATTAAAACTTAGAAATAGCCGTGCCTATGGCCCCACAAATACAATGTTATTAGAGTGGACGTATATGTATTTCATGAATAATGCCTGCAATATTATTTTGGCCAATGTTGATGGAACGACATTTACTGGGGATGCGGCTACGAAAAAGGCAACTTTAAAAGCATGGGCACATTTTTGGAAAGGGTACCTGTACGCTAGGTTGGGTAATATGTACATTGCTGGATTGATCGTTGATACGCCAGGCGCAACCAACGGAAACTATGTAACTAATTCCGATTTACTCGTTGAGTCAAACAAGAACTATGATGCCGCCATCACTGATTTGGGTTCTGCCACGGATGGCCCCTCATACAATTTCGTTATGAATGGACTGATTCCTGGTCAGTGCCAAGCGGGTAAGGGAGGCATTCCGACACAAGCTCAATTTATTAGGAATGTGAATACCATGAAAGCAAGAACGGCTTTGATCTCCAAGCGATTAAAGGACATGACAGCTGCTGATTGGACGAATATCACAACGCTTACTACAGCCGGAATCAAGGCGACCGACCCTGTTTTCGTGATGAAGACAACTCAAGATATCAACCATTCTTATGTCGATCCTCAGTTTTCAGGTGTAGGTTCATATACAAGCGGAAGCGGTGGCACGTTCTACCTAAGCGAGCGCCTAGTTCAGGATATGGATACTACTAATGATACTCGCTATCAAAATAATATTAATGTTTTAAGCTCGCCAGTTGTAAACTTGAGAGGAAGAGGGCTTGGTTTTGGAACTCGATTTAATTTAGTTGACGGTGGTACAAGTGAAGATGATGGAGCAGTAGCGGATGGAGCAACCCCTTGGGTGCATGTATCAGATTATGGTGTAGATGATATCTACATGGCCGGGTCATTTGAAGAGAACCAATTGATGCTTGCCGAAGCGAAAATTCATTCAGGCGATATTCCTGGAGGATTGGCAATTATTGATGCTGTGAGAGCTTATCAGAAAGCGGGATTACCAGCCCTCAATTCTAGCACAATTAATACTGTCCCGCTCGCAATGGAAGAGATTCGCAAGGAGAGAAGAATATCCCTTATTTTCAGAGGATTGGGTTTCTATGATGCCAGGAGGATGGGAATTACAGATGACGTAAGTCTTGGGGGAGGAAGAGCAAAAGCAGTAGTTCTTTCTGCTGCGACAGATGGCACTACCATAGTTAACAAGAATGCGTTCATCAACTACAATTATCTTCCTTATTTTGATGTGCCATTGAATGAACTGGATTTCAACATGAACATTGGCACCGTTCCAGTTGCAACAAATATTCTTAAGTGATTAACTAAATTTTTTTCTTATCTATAAAGAGACTGTCTCAAAAGACAGTCTCTTTATTTTTTTTACTACTTAACAGCGCTTCAGCCACTACTAAATCTTCTGGTGTAGTGATCTTTATGTTTTCATAACTTCCTTCAAAAAGAGAAATGATGTGGCCGGATTTTTCAGCTACACTGGCATCATCCGTTAAACTCGCTTCTTCTTTTATTTGATAAGCTTTTTTAATCAGAGTTACATTGAATGTCTGCGGAGTTTGAATAACTCTGAACTTCGATCGATCAACTGCCTTTGTGTTATCTTGATCAGTTATTCTGATGGATTCTTTTAATCGAACGGCTGCCACGGCTGAACCGTGCACAGCTGCCAATCGAAATGATGCACCAATCAAGTCAGCACTTACCAAAGGACGCACCCCATCGTGAATGGCAACCAACCCTTCGCCTTGAATTTTATCCAACCCATTTTTTACGGATTGAAATCTTGTCTCTCCACCTTTTTGCAAAACGATCGATTTATTAAAACGGAATTTTTTGCAAATCGCTTCCCAGATTTTAAAATCTTCTTCAGGCAAAACCAGAATGATTGAAAGTGAAGATGAGTATTTTAAAAATGCTTCGATCGTGTGTAGAAGTATTGGTTTTCCATTCAGTTCAATAAACTGCTTTGGCAATTCGCTTTTGATGCGAGTACCTTTTCCACCTGCTACTATGAGTGCATATTCGATTTGATCCATTACAATGCCCTCCTTAATGTATAATGGCCATTTGATTTTTTATTGATGATTGGACCAGAAGGTGTAAGGATCAGGCTTTCGTTAGTTCGAAGAGACGTAAATGGGGATGGTGGATGATTTGGGTCATTCACATCGTAAATGATCACCTGGTCCTTAACTTGTAATAATACAAAGCCTCCCTCTGTCATCAATCTCCCATAAGTAAGCCACGGACCAACGGGGAAAACCTTCAATGATTTTAACTTACCATTTTCCGGAGAAAGTGTGGCAAAAGTTACATTTTCTATTTTGTGATCTATGCCTGCACTATAAACCCTTACATACGCACCTCGAGTTAATAGTGCGAGTGCAACGCCTCCTGCGGTAGTGGCTATTGCTCTGGTTGCATCCGGTTTCCATCCTTCTCCAATCAAGACTAGATTTCCATCTTGGTCAAAAACGCTACCCATAAGATGCAATCGTCTTGTGGAAAGCAGGGTGGATGAGTCCACCTCATCGAGAATCTTATCCCCATCAAGAGTAAATTGTGTCATGTAAAACCGACCATCTTTAGTGCTACCGGATTCGAATTCACTTCCTGCTATCAACAATTGGTGACCATTGGTTGCAAAAACAGAGATAAGTCTATAACCGTTTCCTTTGCTTGTGAAAGGTACTGACCTAATCATTTTTCCAGTCTCTTTGTCAACAATATAAACCTTATAATCAGGGAATGAATTAAGGCTTGAGGGATTAGTTGAGTTCAAACCGAATAATAAACTACCCGTAGTTTGAATATGATACAATGGTGGCACGGATGATGATATCCACATTTCTTTGCCCCCCTCTGTATTCAAAGAAAAAAAAGCTCCCTTCTGTAACGATGAGCCCTTAAGCTGGTAGGGTTGAAGCAAAAGCATTCCAGGACTTCCATTGTTAGGCAAAAATGACAACTGAATGTTCTTCAGTTTTTTTATTGGCTTAGGAAAATAATGAGAGAAGTCGGCTGCGGTTTTGGAAAATGTAGATTGAACTTTACCATCGAAGTCAGTAATAATGAAGATTATTTTTTCAACGGAACCTGAGGAATAAAAAACGTGAGTGACAAATTTTTCATCGGAACACGAAGCGAGAAGACTGGCATTTCCTTCAATAGAATAGTTAATCGAATCAACAGGTTTGAGTTCATTATTTAGAAATACTTTTTTAAAAACTGAAACAGGAGCCTTACGCTCACTGATTCGGAAAAGACAATAAACGCCGTCGTTAACCGGTTGAACTTCGAACTTGTCGTAATCGATTATATTTTTGAAAGAATAGGTTTGAGCAGACGTGCCAAAGCCTAAACTCAGTAAAAGAATAAAAAGAGGAATTTTCTTCACGCCGGTATTAGTCATTTTTCCGGCAGCAAAACTGCTCAAAAATTGCTTTCTGAACAATTAGGCTTCTTTAAGAAGCAAACTGATTACACAATGAGCAATGCGTCCCCGTAGGTGAGAAACTTATATTTCTCTTTCTTGGCAATTTCGTATGCTTTCATCACTTGATCGAAACCTCCAAAAGCAGCCGCCATCATTAGCAATGTTGATTCAGGTTGTTGGAAGTTCGTTACCATCGCACTGCAAATTTTGAAGTCGTAAGGAGGGAAGATGAAGCGGTCTGTCCAACCTTCGCGCTCTTTCAAGCGGTTATTAGCAGAGACCGCAGATTCTAAGGCTCTCATCGCTGTTGTTCCCACTGCACAAACTTTATTTCTGTTATCCAGAGCTTCGTTCACACGATTAACAACTTCGGTGCCTACGATATAATTCTCTGAATCCATTTTGTGCTTCGTCAGATCTTCTACGTCCACTGCTCTAAATGTACCGAGCCCAATGTGAAGCGTGATGTATGACATGTCAACCCCTTTTAGCTGAAGACGCTTTACCAATTGTTTGGTAAAGTGCATACCAGCGGTTGGGGCAGAAACAGCTCCTTTATTCTTAGCAAAAATTGTTTGAAACCTTTCTTTATCGGCAGGCTCAACTTTTCTTTTGATGTATTTTGGAAGAGGAGTTTCGCCCAATGTCTCTACGACTTTATCAAATGCGGCAGAATCTCCGTCAAACAAAAAGCGAATAGTGCGGCCACGTGAAGTAGTATTGTCGATAACTTCGGCAACAAGATCTCCATCGCCAAAATAAAGTTTATTACCAACGCGGATTTTGCGGGCAGGATCAACTAATACGTCCCACAAATGCATTTCTGAATTCAGTTCGCGCAAAAGGAATACCTCAATCTTAGCTCCAGTTTTTTCTTTCCTGCCGTAAAGGCGAGCCGGAAATACCAGCGTATCATTGGCAACCATTACATCGCCCTCATTGAAGTAGTTAACGATGTCTTTAAAAACTTTATGTTCAATTTTTCCGGAGCTGCGGTGTAACACCATCATTCTGGCTTCGTCTCTGTTTTCGGCTGGGTGGGTGGCAATTAGGCTGTTGGGGAGGTCGAACTTAAATTCGGATAACTTCATAAGCTTACGGGCTTTGTCCTTTGCAGGACTGTTTAAATTTAGGGCGCAAAAGTAAGGAAATGAGGATGAACCCCAAAATAATAATTAATGCATTTTAAGGGATGTAATTTTTATAAGATCGGTAACCAAAAGGATCGCAATTAGCGTTTAAAATCCCATGCTAGCCCTTCGATTAATCATTGAAAGTTTAAGCTTTGCCTGGAAGGCTTTAAAATCTAACCTTTTAAGGACGATCCTGTCTTTGTTGGGAGTCACCATAGGGATTTTTTCAATCATTGCGGTACTCACCCTTGTAGATTCCTTGGAAAAGAACATTCGCGATAGCTTTAATTTCCTTGGCTCCAATGTGATTTATTTAGACAAATGGCCTTTTACAGGTGGCAATTCGCGCGATTGGTGGAAGGACTTCATCCGGCGCCCTAATGTTTCGTACAATGAGTATCGATTTCTTAAGGCCAATCTCAAAAGCGGAAAGCATGTTTCCATTTACGCAGTCTCCAACCAAATAACTGTCAAAGCTGGTAGCAACGGCATTAATAAAATTGCTTTACGAGGTGTTTCTCTCGATTATGAAAACCTTAGAGATGTAAGTGTTGAAAGGGGGCGGTATTTAACTACCGATGAAATTGAAGGAGGGAGAAATGTATCCATCATAGGGTATGAAGTTGCGAAAGCGCTGTTTCCTAATATGGAAGATCCAATTGGTGAGTTTGTTAAAATAAAAAACCTTCGATTTAAAGTGGTGGGTGTAAATAAAAAACAAGGTGAAAGTTTTCTAGGTGTGACTAGTAGTGATTATGAGTGCATAATCCCGTACGATGCCTTTAGAAAATTATATCAGACTGGAACAGGGCGGTGGGATGAACTTGGCTCGCACATTGGTTTGAAAGGATATGACGATGACTTTGGGTTGGTCACACTGGAGAACGAAATTCGTGGATTCATGCGAGTAAAGCGCGGACTAAAACCCTCGAAGGGAGATAATTTTTCTCTTAATCGACCAGAGGCTATTGCCAATGCTATTGGCAATGTGTTTGATGTACTGAGCACAGCAGGATGGATTATCGGTGGGTTCTCAATGTTAGTAGGCGGATTTGGAATTGCCAACATCATGTTTGTTTCGGTGAAAGAACGCACGAGCATAATTGGTTTGCAAAAATCACTGGGAGCAAAGAATTATTTTATTCTCTTTCAATTTTTGTTTGAGTCTATTTTGTTGAGCCTGATCGGAGGATTGTCAGGGCTTCTTTTAGTTTGGTTGCTTACGTTTGCCCCATTTGGAAGCCTTCAAGTTGTGTTATCTTTACCCAATATTATATTGGGTCTTGGCGTTTCTTCTACAATCGGCTTGATTGCTGGAATTGTTCCTGCAGCCGTTGCCGCTCGACTTGATCCGGTAATTGCAATACGTGCTAATTAGTTAATTTGTCATCTCATTGGAATAAATAATGTTTACTCTTCGATTAATTGCTGAAAGTCTTGGATTCGCCTGGAAGGCACTCAGATCAAATCTGCTTCGCACAATCCTTTCGTTGTTAGGAGTTACAATTGGTATTTTTTCAATTATAGCAGTACTTACCCTCGTGGATTCTCTCAAAAAAAACATTGTTGATAGTCTCAATTTTCTGGGCACCGATGTAATCTACATTCATAAGTGGCCTTGGGGAGCAGGAGATAGAGGCCGCGATTGGTGGAAAGAATATATTAAACGCCCTCATGCGTCTTACGCTGAGTATCGTTTCCTTAAAGCCAATATGACAGAGAGTTCGGTTGTGAGTATCTATGCTGAATCAGAATCAAATACTGTAAAGGCTGGGAGTAACGGGATCAATAAAATAGAAGTAGATGGAGCTGCGCTCGATTATGAAAAACTGTTTGAAATAAATATCGATAATGGCCGGTACCTGACCAGCGCTGAAGTAGAGGGTGGAAGGAATGTGGCGGTTATAGGATATGATGTTGCTAAAGCATTGTTTCCAAAAATTGAAAACCCCGTCGGAGAATATGTGAAAATAAAGAACCTTCGGTTTAAGGTTGTGGGTACTATTAAACGTGAAGGAGAAAGTTTTATGGGTTTTTCAAGCAAAGACTATACCTGTATCATTCCCTATGATGCCTTCAGAAAGATCTACCAGACTGGAACAGGTCGATGGAATGAAAATGGCTCTGTAATTGGCCTGAAAGGATATAAAGATGATGTTGGATTAGTTGAACTAGAGAATGAAGCTCGAGGGTTGCTTCGCGTGAAACGCGGTTTAAAGCCTCAGAAAAAAGACAATTTTGAAATGAACCGACCTGAAGC
The DNA here is from genome assembly GCA_036002745.1 of Cyclobacteriaceae bacterium. Lineage (GTDB taxonomy): Bacteria > Bacteroidota > Bacteroidia > Cytophagales > Cyclobacteriaceae > ELB16-189. The sequence continues at coordinate 16,695 of DASYTA010000222.1, forward strand.
AGTAGCTAAATCACTGGATGGAATTTTTGATGTACTGGGGATCGCCGGATGGATCATTGGTGGTTTCTCCATGTTGGTGGGAGGATTTGGTATTGCCAACATTATGTTTGTTTCTGTAAAGGAGCGTACCAGTATCATTGGTTTGCAAAAATCATTGGGTGCTAAAAACTACTTTATTCTTTTTCAATTTTTGTTTGAATCGATTTTCCTCAGCCTTATTGGTGGGCTTGCTGGTTTATTCTTGGTGTGGTTACTTACATACGCTCCATTTGGAAGTATGAAAGTGGTGTTGTCAGTAAAAAATATTGTTCTTGGTCTCGGAGTATCATCCGTCATTGGCTTGATAGCAGGGATAGTTCCTGCGGCAATGGCTGCTAGAATGGATCCAGTACTAGCAATTCGCGCAAATTGATAGTTACACACTTTTAATTTCTATTCGAAAAGTAGTTCCTGAATTTTCCTCAGAGGATTTTACAAAAATTTTTCCTTCGTGATAAAGTTCAATGATACGTTTGGCAAGGGTTAAGCCTAACCCCCAACCGCGTTTCTTTGTTGTGAAGCCAGGCTTAAACACGTTGGCGATCATTGTCTTTGGAATGCCCTTCCCCGTATCAGAGATGTCAATAAAAACTTTATTGTCATTGCCTCGCAAAATTTTAATAGCGATGGTGCCTGAGCTTCCCATTGCGTCCACAGCATTCTTGCAAAGATTTTCCAAAACCCATTCAAACAAAGGGGGATGCACCATGCCCATTATCGTTTCAGAGAGTGTATAGACTTCAATATTAATTTTGGACGAAACCCTTGGTTGAAGGTAGCTCACCATTCGATTCACCAACTGATAAATATTTTCACTTTTTAAAATGGGAGCTGATCCGATACTTGAAAAGCGTTCTGTAACGACCTGAAGTTTTCGAATGTCTTTATCAAGTTCATCAACTATCCCTTTGTTTCGAATGTCAGGATCATCGCGCAACACTTCGATCCACGCCATCAATGAAGATAATGGTGTTCCTAGTTGATGTGCGGTTTCTTTAGTTAGCCCTACCCAAACTCTGTTTTGCTCTGCGGTGCGTGAGTAATTAAATGCGAGGTAAGAGATGAATCCAAAAATAGCAAGGATGAAAATTTGGATATAAGGATACAAGATCAATTGCTTTAGCAAAAATGAGTTCTTGTAGTAGACATATTGTTTTCCATAAACTTCCTGTGTCCGTGGGTCCTTGAGTAAAATCTCTATGGGTGGAAAAGCCATTTTCATGTCCTCCAATTCTGATTGCAGATATTCTTCTTTTTTATCCTGACTCCATGAAGAATCTAAATCAATATTTTTATAGGTGACGATAGCGCCTTTACTGGTGAGAATGGTTGGGATTGAATTGTTTTTGTTTATGATTTCCTCAGTGATGAAAAGAATATTGTTCTCCGTATCGTTGATGGTGTACTCAAGGGCCCGCGCAAAAAGCTTTACCTGGTTTCTTTCACGCTCTTTCAACTGACTAACCAAAACATCAGTAAAATAAATCGACCCGATACTTATGAATACCGAAACGACAAGAATAATCCATTTCAGGTTGGTGTTATCCTGATAGAAATCCATGGAAGATGGGAGCAAAGTTTTCTTGTCCATCTTTTAAAAATAAAGAAAAAACTAGTGGGAAAGATTTACAGAATCTTAATAGTTAAACTAGTTAAACCTTCGCAACTAAGGACCGTTTGACTTATTCCCGCATCATAAACCATTTGACCATTACTTTCCAATTTACCTTGGTACCTGTCATCAGGATGCCAACGCGATAAATTCGTCCGGCGATCCACGTGGTCAAGATAAACCCACCCACCAACAGAACCATAGAAAGGATAAGCTGCCAGACGGGTACGTCAAAAGCAATCCTGCCCACCATTGCCACTGGTGAAGTGAAAGGAATGATTGAGAGCCAGAAACTAACAGGGCCATGCGGATCGCGTAGAATGAACATGAAAAGACCTAAGTAGCCGATGAGTAACGGAACAGTGATTGGAAATTGAAACTGTTGTGATTCTTGCATCGACTCCACTGCGGAACCGACCGCAGCAAACAATGCTCCATACAACAGGTAGCCTCCAATGAAATAGAAGACAAAAACAAAGGCAATTTTCATAAATGGAATTTCACCGAAGTTATTGAGTATTTCGTTCATCTTCCCGTTCTGCTGGTCAATAGCTTTTTTTATATCCTCATTTTGCTGCATCTTTTTTTGTACCTGTTCCATGGCTTGTTTCTGAGGCATCTTCAAGCCAAAATAACCGAGTACTCCTGATGAAAGAAACGTGATAAGTATTATCCATATTAAGAACTGCAATACACCCACCGCCGCAATACCCACAATTTTTCCAAGCATCAACTGAAAAGGTTTGACAGACGAAACAATTACTTCCACCACCTTCGAAGTCTTCTCATCAATTACACCTTGCATTATCTGGATTCCATAAACTAAAACGAAAATATAGATCAGGATACCGAGTATAAACCCAAGGCCGTATAGTATTCCTGCATTACTGGATTTTCCGGTTTTAGAGTTGGCTTGATTCAGACTGATTTTGGTCTTCAGATTTTGAAGCACCTCTTTGTCAATTTTAAATTCTCTAAGTTTTAGATCCCTTACTTTTTCTTCTAAAATGGACTCAAGGTCTCCGATTTTTTCAATACTCGGTTTTTCTTGGGTATAAATTGTTAATCCTTCTGGTTTGTTGATGCTAAATGGCGGAATGTAAAGCAGGGCAAAATCTTGGGTTTCATTGTATGCTTTGATGGCTTTATCCAATTGCATCTGGAGCGGCACGAACAGAAAACGCTTAGTATTTTTCGTGCTGTCTAAGTTGAAAAGCCCACTTTCATCAACAATCATTACCATATCCGGCTTGGCTGACTCCGCTTCTTTCATCATGATAGCGACAAGACCTCCAATAATTGCTGGAATAATCAGAGGTACAATAATCGTTACTATCAGAAATGATTTCTTTTTCACCCTTGTTATAAATTCACGCTGGATGATCAACCAAACTTTGTTCATAGTTGTAAAAGATAAATTGGGTTCAGAATTTTATAATGGATAGGAAAGTTTGATTTAAACTTCCTGTAAATGTTTTTTTAACTGATCATCACTTTCAGCTTTCACCAGGCTAATGAAAATGTCGGCCATGCTGGGTAATTTTTCCTGGAAGCTGTAGACTTCTGTGATGTCGATCAAGTCGCGAATCAATTGATTGCCTTTGATTCCCTCTTTAGCCTGTATCGCGGAAGAGTATAGTCCTTCTTCTATCACCGCTTGCTTTTTTAATTCATATTTCTCAGATGGCAACGTGAAGTGATTGCCACGATGTTCTACTAAAAAAGTATTGGTGCGAAATTGATCTTTTACCTGTTTCTTCGGGCCTTCCAATATTTTCTTGGATTTATTAATGAGGGCGATGTGATCGCAAAGGCTTTCTACGGTTTCCATTCTGTGGGTAGAGAATATGATGGTGCTACCATTTGCCTTAAGCTCTAATATTTTTTCCGTGATGAGTTCTGCATTTACCGGATCAAATCCTGAAAAGGGTTCATCTAAAATGATGAGTTTGGGTTCATGCAGCACAGTGCTGATGAACTGAACTTTTTGTGCCATTCCCTTACTCAGGTCTTCCACTTTTTTATGCCACCAATCTTTGATCTCAAATTTTTCAAGCCAGATTTTTATCCTGGCTAGTGCGTCGTTGCGACTAAGACCTTTGAGTTGAGCGAGATAAAGAAGCTGGTCACCTACTTTCATTTTCTTGTAGAGACCGCGTTCCTCTGGGAGATAACCAATTATCTCGATGTGACTCGACTTTAACTTCTCGCCGAAAATTCTAATCTCCCCGGAATCGGAATTAATAATCTGATTGATAATTCGAATTAGTGTTGTCTTGCCTGCGCCATTTGGACCAAGAAGACCAAAAATTGTTTGTTGAGGGATGGTGATGCTCACCTTGTCCAAAGCAGTATGTTCAGCATATTGCTTCGTGACTTCATTTGCTATTAATGCTTCCACGGAGTTTGTTTGTGTACGGCAAAAATAACGGATTGGATTATAAGCGAGTTGTACTTCCTGACAAAAACTTCTAAACTATATTTTTTAATTGTTTGTAAGAAAATGACCAATGAATTGAAACATTGGGATTAAGAAGTTCGGAAATATTTGGTCTTAATTTTTTTCTTTGAAAACAATTTTCCCCATGGACACATCCAGATCGAAAGATAAAGCGCCTTTGGGATTTTTACTATAAGCAGCGTTGGCAAAAGTATTGTCCCCAATTTTTTTCAAGCTGTGTGAAAGACTTACACTACACAACCACGAGTCAGTGATTCTTACGATTACGGGTACGTCGCTTACAGGTAGATGGATAACCAAGTTTCCAGCCCCAACTGTGCCCTTAACACGATGGGCCATTTGTGGTTTGTCACTGAAATCAAGAAGCATGTTGCCGAAGCCAACGTCTGCCAATACTAATTTTGAACGAGTGAGATTAAGTTGCCTTGCAGTGAGCGACCCCATGTCCACTTTAATATAAAAAGTATCCATGTCCACTTTGTTTTGTATATCAGAGCTGTACGAAACATTCACGTCAGCACTACCGGTATTGATTTTAAGTTTACTGATAGAAAGACCAGCCAAATCAACATTGGCATTTCCTAAACCATAATCAAGGTCGAGAGAATAGGGCGTGTCTTCAGTTAAATATACTTTCCAAAATTTGTCGTTGGGCTTCTCATCTGATCCGAATACATGATAGGAAATCTTTCTACCAACCCCCTTTTGGCTTTCTTGCTCAAGGGAAAGTTTGACCATACAGGTCTTGCCTTTTACTTCATTGCTGAAGGTATGAGAATACTCTTCAAGGTCTTGGTTGCTGTAGATATTTAGAAGTTCATCGCCCTGGCTGGGCCTGATAAAACAATTTCCAGTTTTGGCCTTAAGACAAAGCTCAACCTTATCGCACTGTTCGTTTTTTTCGACAGTGAATTGCTTTTTTACCTGCGCGAAACCCCCAGCACCAGCGAGTTCAACTGCAAAAATCAATGAAACGGTCTTCCACATGTAACAATCTTACGATTAGGCCTCGGTTAAGTTGCTTTGATGTAAGGAAGGTTAACTTTTTGTTAAAAAAATAACCCGCAATAAGGCTTATACGGGCTATTTGGTAAAAAGTTATATGTCAGAGTTATCCAAAGTACTCCTTCATTCTTTCGAAGAAGCCCTTTTCATTATGGCTGGGCTGTGGCTGAAAGTTGGGCGAGGTTCGCAAGGCTTCCAGCTTAGCCGTCTCCTCTGTACTCAATTTTTTTGGAGTCCACACACTTACGTAGATGAGTTGGTCGCCAGTACCGTATCCGTTAATATCCTTAACCCCTTTTCCACGTAAGCGCAGGATCTTACCGCTTTGGGTGCCTGGTTCAATTTTTACGCGCACCTTGCCGCCAACGCTGGGCACTTCAACCGAGGTACCAAGAGCAGCATCGATGAAACTAATGTGGAGGTCGTATACAAGGTTATTGCCATCACGTTTGAGGTCTTTGTCCTCGATCTCTTCGATAACGATTAACAAATCACCAGGAATGCCTCCACCGGGCGCTTCATTTCCCTTGCCTGACATCGACAACTGCATACCTTCAGCAACGCCAGCAGGAATTTTTACTGAAATTAAATCTTCTTTTGAAACCAGACCTGAGCTGTCAACACCGGGAGGTCGCTTGTCAATAATTTGACCAGCTCCATTACAGGCAGGGCAGGTGGTTGTTGAAACCATCTGACCAAGCATGGTATTCACTACTTTGCGAACCTGGCCTTGTCCATTACAGGTTGTACAATTTTTGAAGGTAACTCCTTCAGCATGAATGAGCCTGTTTACTTTTATTTTTTTCTCAACGCCGTGAGAGATTTCTTCTAGAGTTAATTTTAGTTTGATGCGCAGATTCGATCCTTTACGTTGGCGTGACCGACCGCCACCACCTCCGAAGAAACTATCAAAACCTCCGCCACCGAAAATATCTCCAAATTGACTGAAGATGTCTTCCATATTCATGTCATGACCTTGGAAACCTCCACCACCCGGACGTGAATGACCGAAGCGATCGTATTGTGCACGCTTGTTTTCATCGCTCAGCACTTCGTAGGCTTCTGCCGCCTCCTTGAATTTTTCTTCAGCTTCTTTGTTGCCAGGATTTTTATCCGGGTGAAATTGAATGGCCGTTTTGCGATATGCCTTTTTAATTTCCTCCGCGGAAGCAGTTTTGCTAACTCCTAATATTTCGTAGTAATCTCTTTTGGTCGACATCGGTGATAATAGACTTTAGATTTAAAAACAGTGAATCAACTTCCAGTGACTACTTTAGCAAAGCGAATTACTTTGTCGTTCAACAAATATCCTTTCTCTACCACATCCATGATTTTACCTTTAAGCTTTTCATCAGGAGCAGGGATTTGAGTGATGGCTTCGTGAAAGTCGGGATTGAAATCGGATCCTTGAGCCAAGTCCATCACCTTTACATTATACTGTTCA
>DASYTA010000223.1:0-2528 GCA_036002745.1 Cyclobacteriaceae bacterium
TTTAGCCGGTTCTATTCCGAGTACCGGGATATTTTTATGAAGGAAGTTTTGCAGAAGATAACCATCGTTGCTGGCAATTTCAGCAACCAAGCTGTTTTCTGTGATGGAAAATCTTTCAATGATAGTGTCAACGTATGCACTTGCATGCTTTAATATGGTGTCTGAATAAGAAGAGAAGTATGCATAATCCTGAAAGATTTCGGACGGAGCAACAAATTCTTCAAGCTGTACCAGAAAGCACGTAGTACATACATAGACATGCAATGGATAAAAAGGTTCCATTTGCTTCAACTCATTCGGCTTCACATGGTCCTGGCATAAGGGTGACATCCCAAGATCAACAAATGTTTCCTCAAGTTTGGCGCTGCAAAATCTACACTCACTTGCAGCATTTTCATTTTTCATAAATCTGATATTTTTAGAGTTGATGAATACTCCGACGGGCTACAATATTAATAGGAGAGAGGTGGGCTATTCTATGATGGTCATTTTCGTTTCTGATGATCTTCATCACGTATCCAGGATAATGCTTTGTTAAATACAACTTTGCGGAGCAGGGATCAATCGTCTCCTGTGGGACTCTTTTTTGGAAAAGAAATTTACTCGTGAGCGCTATTGGAGCCACTCCAAAATGGAAAAGGATAGGCCGCCCTCTGGTTTCATCCTTTTCAAAAAAATCAGTTTAACAAACTCCCTTTCAAATATATCGCTGTGATTATCACGCCCCGAAGGTTAGCAAGTTGAAAGGCTGTTTAGAATTCTTGGTATCAATTTACTTATGGTAAGAAATGGACTTACTGCATGACTTGAAACGAGGAGTTATTTCCACATTTGAGGAGGTGAGATTGTAATGTTTAACGCGTTTAACTATAAGAAAGCTCGTTTTCGTAAATGGCCGTCCCAGCATAATTATTTATACAATTTAGTACCACCAAACCAGTCTACATATGAAATCACGACCTACTACTAACCAACCTCTAACGATTCAATTCCATAGAGGTAACCCAGAATCTCCTGACGAAAAAAATCGTGATGAGATGGAAGCAAAGAAAGAAAATGAAAATCGAAAACCTTTCGAGGAGAATAATCTCCATAGTGAAGACACACGACCATTGAAAAAAAATCTATTAAGCACTATGCTGTCAGAATAAATTCATCATCTTAAGTCTCAAAGAAACACTTTAACACAGAATAGATTTTTTTAAAATAAACAAAGGGATTGTACTATTCATGCTAGCTAGTTTTTCGTTTTCTAAAAAATAGAAGACCAGGTGCACTGCACCGGGCCTTCTAAAAAAACAATTCTTTAAATATTTTTGATTGCGTTTTCTACTGCTTTCATGTCATGATTAAATCCTTTCTTAAAAGATGCCCACATACTGGTCTTAGTGCTATTTGATTCTTTAATTCTTTTTTTGAGTTCATTATTATTTTTCTCAATTGCCAGAACTTTTTGATCATATTTTTCTCTAACCTCTTTGGTGTCGTTCGATTTTTTTGCTTTAAGCTCAGCAATTTTCTTTTGATTGTCATTGATCCTCAACTCCGCCTCTTTTTTAAAGCGATGAAAATCTGCAGCTGAATCTACCTTAGCTTCTTTAAGATCTTTTTTTGCTTCAGCTACCTCTTTTCGTGCTTTGGCGGCTTTCTTACTTTCTTGTGCTGAAACCGAAAGGCTCATCACCGCGATAACTCCTGTTATAGCGAATGTCAAAATTTTGTTTTTCATTTCATTTATTTTTAGTTGTATAATTTTTACATCATTCCTGTTTTTGTCATTATTGACTAACTCTATTATTTCTCAATAACCGAGTTTCAATTGAATTCGTCTGCCACCTACAGCAAAACCTATACCTCCAGCGAAAAATAAAAAACCGACAAGGGGAGCCCATTGAATAGCTGTATCTCCTATTATTACCTTAGAATGTACTTCAATTACTCTTTTAGGCATAACAAGACTTGATACCGCATGAGCCGTAATCATTACTCCTAAAATCGCAAGTGCTATTCCGAATGTGATTGATCTCATGGCTTTTAAAATTCTAGAGTTCTATTTTCTCGATTTATTAAAATACCTTCTAACAAAAGCGTATTGTTGATTGTCAGTCATTTTATCAGCCTGCTGAACTTTAATTTTTATTTTAGAAAACAAACTATCGGCCCTTAACAGATTGTATAACTCAACTTTTGCCTTTGTTGGCCCGAACAGGATAATGTTTTGATAGTGCCGAATTAACTCTCCTAGTTTCTTATAGTACTCTGCCATTTGATGTTGTTCGCGATTGTGCATGTTCGATTCACTTCTTTCCAAACTATTCTCTTTGTCCTGGTTAGTAAAATCGGATGATACAATTTTTGTTTTCATTGTGCCTACTGCAAATTCCATTACACGAGCATTTGAATGATCCATCCAGATACCTAATTTCTTTTCGACCGTCATATTATTGTTTAGTCTACATCTTCTTGTCACGAGCAAAAACGACAATTCCCCCTATTAGCAATACAACACCTACTATAGGTGACCATTG
>DASYTA010000224.1:0-2328 GCA_036002745.1 Cyclobacteriaceae bacterium
ATCGAATCGCAGCCGATGGAATACAATGATAACACCTTCATCAACAACCTCACTTCGATGCTGGCATTTTATGCCTATACCGTTTTAGCGGTTGATTATGATTCGTTCAGCGAACTAGGAGGAAACCCATACGTGCAAAAAATGCTCACGGTAGTGAACAATGCACAAAGCAGCAGTCACCCTGGTTGGATTGCCCTTGGAAGTAATCGCAGTCGTTTTGCATTAATGGACAATATGAATAATGCGCAAATGGTTGATATCCGAAAGAATTCATACAAGTACCACCGTCTTGCTCTCGATAATTTTAATAAAAGCCCTGATCAATCGCGGGATCAAATTTTGGATGTTTTGAGGACAGTAAAAAAAGTATGGACGATCAATCCGACCGCTATTTTAATTGTCAGTTTCTTTGATGCCAAGGCAAATGAGCTAACTTCTATTTTTACAGATGCTAATCTGAATGTGAAACGCGAAGCTTCTGACCTTCTTACCTCGCTCGACCCGAAGCGAACTGTCTACCAAAAGATTATGGCAAACTGAGCCAGACTATCATCGCTTCTTTATTTTCAATTTTGAGTTGAAAGTAAAATACTAGCCCCGTATCTTGCTCCATTCTACAAAACAATGTTGATTCACCTCTCCATCAAGAATTATGCGTTGATCCGACAACTAGAGTTGCAGCCTTCGGCTCTTCTCAATGTGATCACGGGTGAGACGGGTGCGGGAAAATCGATCATGTTGGGAGCGATCGGTTTATTGCTCGGCAATCGGGCAGATGTGAAAGCGTTGTGGAATGAGAATGAGAAGTGTATTACCGAAGGAACGTTTGATATTTCATCCTATTCACTTAAAAATATTTTTGAGGAAGAGAATATTGATTACGAGAGTCAAACGATAATTCGAAGAGAGATAAGTCCGGCGGGAAAGAGTCGCGCTTTCATCAACGATACTCCTGTTACACTGGAGGTAATGCGTAAAATCGGAAGCAGGTTGATGGATATTCATTCACAACACGAAACATTAGAATTAGGCCGTCAATATTTTCAACTTGAATTAATTGATTCGTTTGCTGATAACGCAAAGATTAAAAATGTTTTTTCGGATTCTTGGAAAGAATATTTGAAAGCAAATGCAAACTATTCTGAATTGTTAGGTGAGTCGCAAGCCTTGAAACAAGAGGTTGATTTTGTGAAATTTCAGTTAGATGAATTGATTAAGGCCGACTTTAAAGTAGGAGAGCAAGAAAAATTGGAATCTGAACTTTCTGTGTTAGAGCATGCTGAGGAGATCAAAGCTAAATTAACCAGCATTCTGAACCAGCTCGGTCAGTCGGAATATTCTGTCACCTCTTCGCTAAATTCGATTAAGAATGAATTTCAGTCTATTGCTTCTTACTCCAAGGAGTATGAGAATTTATTTCAACGATTAGAAAGCGTGCGAATTGAACTAAACGATATACAGGATGAAGTAGACCGCGTCAATGAAAAAACAGAATTTGATCCGGCACGGGCTGAGAAAGTGAATGAGCGTTTAAGTCTAATTTATCAACTCCAACAAAAACATAGGTTGCCCTCGATTGCCCAGCTACTTGAACTTCAACAAACGCTGCAAATTAAGGCCGACAAAACGAACAATGTTGATGAAGCTCTTGCAAAAGCAAAATCTGATTTGAGCAAAGCTGAAGGTCTGATGAAAAAAAATGCAGAGGCTTTAAGTCTAACGCGAAAAAATACTTTTGCGCCGTTAAGTAAACAATTGATCAAGTTGCTGAAGGAGTTAGGTATTCCCGAAGCGCAATTAGAAATTAATCAAGAAATCATTGAGCCTTCCGCTTCTGGAATTGATCGGATTGAAATTTTATTTAGTGCCAACAAAGGTATTGTCCCAAGACCACTTGCACAGGTAGCATCAGGTGGCGAATTTTCTCGTGTGATGTTTGCGATCAAATATGTGATGGCAGAAAAAAAATCACTGCCTACATTAATCCTCGACGAAATTGATACCGGAGTTTCTGGTGAAGTAGCTATTCGATTGGGCAATCGCATGAAAGAAATGGCGAAGCGGCATCAAGTCATCGCGATTAGTCACTTGCCACAGATTGCAGCGAAAGCAGATGCTCATTACTTCGTCTTCAAAGATAACTCCTCATCAAAAACGGAAAGTCAGATCCGCAAGCTTGAGAACAAAGACAGAGTTACAGAAATAGCAAAAATGATTGGTGGAGAAAAACCTTCTGCTGTGAACCTGGAAAACGCGAAGGAATTAATGGCGAATTAATTTTTTTGCCTCAACAGTCTTTTAGATGGGATTTGATCACCAACAACGCGC
>DASYTA010000225.1:0-2386 GCA_036002745.1 Cyclobacteriaceae bacterium
GTAAAAAATGAAACGGGCGATGAATTGGATTACGCTGTAAAAACGGTGTTGAAGGGACAAACCTATTTCAGTAACCAGGTTCAGAAAGTTATCTTCCGAAAATACTCCAACGCTGTCACTAAGAAAAAGCAAAAAGAGCCCGCGATGAAGTTGACAGGGAGGGAAGCTGAAATTGTAAAATTGATTTCGGAAGGTCTCACCAGCCACCAGATGGCAGAAAAATTATTTATCAGTCCTCGCACTGTTGAAACTCATCGCGCCAACTTAATGAAAAAAGCAGGTGTTAAGAACTCCATAGAACTCGTAAAGAAAATGGAGAAGCTGGGTTTAATTTAGATTTCTATCCGTAGAATTACTTAGAGCTTATTTTGCGGAATCACAGCTGATTTTCGTTTGCTTCGTTTATCCCTTGCCTAATAGAACTCTCATCAATAAGTATTTCTACTCATCTGCCTTAAGTAGAAAGAGGTAATTCAAAATACAATTTTTCGCTGATTTACTCGAGGCCCTAGTGGGCATAATTTTGCCCAAAAGAAAAACATGGAGATCGAAGATAATTTCGAAGAGAGAAATGCTCCAGTAGCGGAATTAACTAAAGGAAAATCCATTAAAAAATACCATCATCAAACAAGTAAAAAAATGAGCAAAACTTTGTATCAAGAAAAGGCAAACGGTGCAGCAGGCGGTTTGTCGCAAGGAACGGAATCCGCTTTGATCACCGAACTTCAACAGCGTCTCAAAGAAATGGAGAGCCATGCGGAGAGAAATGTCAAAGCGTTGAATGATGCTGCTGATTCTGTCATTCAGATTGATGCTAACAAATCGATAACCTTTTATAATAAAGCAGCTGAGCAAATATTTGGCTACACCCGCAATGAAGTGATTGGCCAAAATGTAAAGATGGTTCTGCCAATTGAGTTCATCGAAAATCATATTGATAATATTAAAACTGGAGTCGGACAAGACTTAGAGGCAAGCAAAAAAGATGGATCTAAATTTTGGATAAATCTGTCTTTGAGCAAAACACAAGTTGGAAGTGATACGCATCATACAGTTTTTATCAAGGATATCACCTCGCAAAAAAAGGCGGTGATGGAAATGGAAGAGCTGCAAAGAGAGTTGCAGACAAGAATGGATCAGATTAATGTTGCTTGCGTAGTTTCTGAGTCCGATCTTAAAGGTAACATCACTTACGTGAATGATCTTCTGTGTGAAGTATCGCAGTATTCAAGAGAAGAATGTGTTGGTCAGCCTCACAGTATGTTTCGTCATGCCGATATGCCCAAAGCAGTCTTTAAGGAATTATGGGGCACGATAGGGAAAGGAAAGATATTCAGAGGGGTTATAAAGAATAGAAAGAAAGACGGTAGCCCATATTGGGTTGATGCGCTCATTGCTCCCGTAATCGGTGCCAACGGTAAGCCAATAAAATATATTGGCGTTCGCTATGTAATCACAGAACAAGTTGTGAAACAACAAGAGTTGGAAGGCCAGATGTCGGCCATCAATGCTTCCAATGCTTACATTGAATTTCAACCTGACGGAACAATCATTAAGGCAAATGATTTATTCCTTAGCACACTGAAATATTCTCTGCAGGAGATTGAAGGAAAACATCATCGAATGTTTTGCGAATCGAGCTACGGAAATTCTTCTACCTACCAACAATTCTGGGCAAACCTTCGCGATGGTAAAGCACAAATCGGTGAATTCAAAAGATTGAGGAAAGACGGCACTGAAATTTGGTTGCAGGCTAATTACACTCCAGTGAAAGATGATAAAGGGAATGTGATTAAGGTCATTAAGCTAGCCACCGATATTACAGAATCAAAACTAACTAACGCAGATTTTCAAGGTCAGCTCGCTGCTATCGGCAAGTCGAACGCCGTTATCGAATTTAACATGGACGGCACTGTCATCACCGCCAATGATAATTTCTTGTCGGCCATGGGTGGATATTCACTGAATGAAATCAAAGGGAAACATCACCGCATGTTTGTGGAAGCTAATTATGGAAGAAGCGCAGAGTACGCGGAGTTTTGGAGAAAATTAAATAATGGAGAATTTTTCGTTGGAACCTATTCTCGCGTTGACAAGCGAGGCAAAGATGTTTACATCCAGGCTTCGTACAATCCAATTTTAGATCTTAATGGCAGGCCGTTTAAAGTAGTGAAGTATGCCACAGATATGACTGAAGTTATTCGTGCGATAAAGGCGTTAGCTGCCGGTGATTTGAGTGTGCGTTGCGATACCTCAGCAGACAATAACGGACTGACAGCTGAAGTAAATAAAGCTCTTGATAATGTTACTAATGTTTTGAGTAACATCAGTCAAGCTTCAGATGTGGTAGCTAAATCATCTGACTTATTGCAGAAGAAAGCAGCTG
>DASYTA010000226.1:0-7250 GCA_036002745.1 Cyclobacteriaceae bacterium
CTTGAATTCCTATAGGAGGAAGAATTAAATCAAGATTTTCTATCTTATATAGAGCGAGTTTAGGTTGTGTTGTAGCAATTGTTTGTTTTTGAATTTGTTTTTGAACGGTTTCACTATTTAAAAGACACAATAAATATTTTAAATTAATATTTTTTATTTGAGTAATTTTTGCAGCGTTTTCGGTAAGATTCGCTCCACATAGATTTATGGGTACTAGGCCAACTTTTCCAATTGTCCCGGCAATGGATATATAAAGATCTTCACTAGAAATTGTATAATTTTTAATTGCATTTTGAACTTTAGAATTTAAATATTTCAGATTGTTTTGATTAATTGTGTTATTTTCAAAATCTGTCACTCTTATATATGGAAATTCTGTTTTTCCGTCTTCATATTCTGCTCCTTTAGGTAAGCGTTTACCGCCTTTAACTTCGGCTATTTCTTTCAACTTTACCCATTTCCATCCTTTAGGCAATTCCTTATTCTCCTTCATTTTCATTTATAAGTTATAGTTTATGTTAAAGAGATTTAAGCCGCCAATATTTCATTTAGTTCTCCGATAATTTCGTTTGTACTTTCTCCGAACAACTTCCACATTCGCCCTAGTCCGCCTTGTTTGTTAAAAGGGTCGAGTTCGAAGTCTTCCTTTTCTATATGGAAGGAGCTGGCGACATAGTCCTTGATCATCCGAAGCCACTGCATTTGCTCCTCGTTGAACTTGGTGGTCGTACCGGCCTGTTTTTTGAATACCCAGTCCTGGAAATTCTTGTCGACGGTTTTATCAAATCCAGTCAGTTTGGGATCGATGCCCGAGGCCTTTCTGATCAAAGATACAAGAGCGATCAGTTCGTTTTTGGCTGAGCCACTGGCCTGTTTGAGCTGGGAATAAGCCTGCCAGACAAGGAGCGGGGCGAGGGCCGGTTTTTCGATTTTTATTTTGTCATAGAGGTCTTTGATCATGGTGAACGTTAGTTCCCGGCGCCTATAGGGCTGGCCATAAAATATCTGCAGGGCAGTAATCTCATCTTTATGGGTTACAACCCAGTCCGTAAAATCCTGGATCGTTTGGGTAGCGGCGGCTTCCTGGTCCTTCACCCATCCGATATTTGTAATTTTATCTATATTGATGGCATCTATGATCTGGTCATATTTTTTTCGGACAGCTGTGACATAATTTCGTAATTCCGGATTGTGGAATACGGCAACAGCTTCCTCAATTAGCTTTTGATGTTCATTAGATGAAAGTAATTCAACCTTATCGGGATCATAGGCATTGAGCAGTTTACCAACAACCTGGTTAATAGAGAGTCCGGCAGCTTGTGCGGAAAAACTGGCCTTTTCTTTGTCGGTAATCTGTTTTTCCAGTCGTATCAGGCGGTTAGCCAAAGTGCTTAATATATCTTCACCAGTATTGCCCAGGGCTACATTTATCAATAAGTCCTTCAGGGTCATGCCCGGCTTTTTCTCAAGTGGCCGGCTGTCAGTTTTTTGAGAACTTTCGACACCAATCGCATCAATAATTACAAAATGATCTTTGGTGGATCTGGCGGACGGTGTGCCTGTAGATTTAAGTTGTTCTAATGAGCAGGTCCTTGTACCCCGTCCCTTCATCTGCTCGTAATAACTCCGGCTTTTGACATCGCGCATAAATACTAGAACTTCCAGGGGACGAATATCGGTGCCTGTCGCAATCATATCTACAGTAACAGCAATTCGTGGATAGTAATCATTACGGAACTGAGCCAAGACTGACTTCGGATCTTCTTCGCTCCTATAAGTAATTTTCTTACAAAATTTATTTTCCTCTCCAAACTCCTCTCGCACTATCTCGATGATATCTTCAGCATGCGAATCAGTCTTGGCAAAAATCAGAGTTTTTGGAACTTCGAATTTACCGTCTGCCCCAATCCGATCAGGAAACATGGCGGGAAGATTTTCTTTGATTGCGCGGATAATCCCTCGGATAGTGCTTGGATTGACGATATCTTTATCGAGTTGTCTACCACTGTATTCTACATCTTCATCAACCGACTCCCAGAATTTCTTTCTTGTCAGTCGTTCGCGCTTATCAACTTTTTCACCAACCTGAATTTTTGCACCTTTGGAAGTGATCTCAGTTTCAATTGTAAACACATTATAAGGGACTAGTACTCCATCGATAACAGCCTTTTCATAACCGTAATCACTCACCAAGTTTTGGTTAAAATAACCAAATGTCCGGTTATCCGGTGTAGCCGTCAGTCCGACTTGAAATACATCGAAATAATCCAGTACCTGTTTCCAGAGATTATAAATACTTCGATGACATTCGTCAATTACGATAAAGTCAAAGAATTCAATAGGTACCTTTTCGTTATAAACTACAGGGGCCGGCTCCCTCAGCACATATTCATTAGGATTGACTTCTTCCGCGCTTTCATCTAAAGTTGTGCCCTTAAGGATTGAGTACATACGCTGAATGGTCGAAATATATACCTGATTATCTGGCGGAATGAAACTGCTTTTAAGCCGGGTAACACCATACAGTTCTGTAAACTTCCGATTGTCATCATTAGGTACGAAACTCATGAACTCCTGTTCCGCCTGCTCACCTAAGTTCTTTGTGTCTACCAGAAAAAGAATTCGGCCAGCTTTCGCACATTTCAATAAACGATAGACAAAGGTGATGGCGGTAAAGGTCTTACCTGATCCGGTCGCCATTTGAATCAGCGCTTTTGGTCGGTTATCTTTAAAAGATTGTTCTAAATTCTTAATTGCGATTACCTGGCAATCTCGTAGTCCCTGTTCAGGCAACTTTGGAAGATCCTGTAGACGAACGCGTAAAGACTTACCCAAACGAAGCCAGTCACGAAAGGTTTCTGGGCGGTCAAACGTAAATACCGGTCTTGACCTGGGTTTGGGATCCCTGTAATCTGTAAATCGGGTAACGTCCCCCGTACTTTCGTAAACAAATGGGAGGGGCTGGTTATTCTCTAAATATTTGAGTCTCGCTTTAGCATAGCCCTCTGACTGATCTTCATGCATGGTAAGGTGCACTGCCTCTTCCGCCCGTTTGGCTTCGATAACCCCCACTGGTTTCTTATCTACAAACAGAACATAGTCCGCCGGTCCGATATCGGTTTGATATTCGCGAACTGCTACGCCCACCCCGGCATTGAGATTTATGTGAGTTTTTGGTTGGATTACCCAACCACAAGCAATGAGCTGCTTGTCAATATGGTCACGGGCAATCTGTTCAGGGTTCTGGTTAATCATTGAATCTTTTAGAAGGATGCTTCGCGTGGCCAAAATACGCCAAATCTCTAACTTTTAAGCAAAGTTGAGACAAACTGAATGGGAACAGTTATTCATTAATGCCAGTGCGAAATATAAGCCTTTAAGTCTGCTAACTTGTTTGGCCAGGGGTACTTATCCAACAACCGTTGTTCTATAAAATCATAATATCTTATCTTTTCGAAGGGAATCAAATAGCATTTTTCAGGCTGATCTGGAGAGCCACCAACTCCAAATGCCACATGAATTGGCATTTTTAGTTTTGTACCGAATTTATTGTAAACGATTCTTTTTCCAATACTTGCCCAATCTATTCCTTCGTCATAGATTTTTGCCCGCCATTTGCATTCGATCGCAAAAAAGGTCTTGGGCGTTTTATCTGCGAACATTCTGAACACTAAGTCTGGATTACGGCTTGAGACTGGATATATTTCACCGAGGTGTTTGTCGCTTCGCCATTCCTGAAGTAAAAATCTGCTAGTTGGGAACTGACCGACTACCCATTGCTCAAATAGGTAGCCCTTCTGTACGCTTTCGGGTTCGTCAAAAGGATTTGTCATAGGAATATTTGCTATTGGATATTTCTAGAACGAAAACCCTTCGTTTACCGTATGTTATTCAAAAAATTTAAATTGTGTAAATCAATTTTTGATTTTTCTCGAACGTAACACGTTGTAAGAGAGCCCGGAAAGTGATAGATTGAAGATGATAGGATTGTTTTAAGTGTTTAAAATTAGCAATTCAATCAACCTATCTTCAATTTTTCTCCAACCTGTTGATAGGTTAATTGTACACACGGAAATATGATGATTATCAATTAAAAAACTTTCATTTAATTCAATACTGGTGGTTGGATATAATAGAATTCCAGACGCATTTCTATTTGAAATTGGATTGGCTACCTGCTCAAGATTCTTTAAATACGAATAGATTTGATATAAATTAGCTGAATGGAACTTTAGATCATCAAATCGATTCATTGTCAGTGAATCTTGGTAATATTTGGTATCCATCACTATTTTTCTTTCCTTGGATGTTAGCGAAAGATCTGTGCACATAGACGGAATGTATTCTGTTTTACTTTGATTAATCGGTATAGCGTTCCAGTAGATTCTCTCGCTTTTGACTTTAAAATTACTTTGTCTAATGGAATAGAAGTTGTATACAAACTTTTCAAATATGGATTGCATCGTTTTCTGATCCCGTAACAAATCACGAAATTTATAATTGCCAGTTTTTTCGTCAAGTGATATATGTTCTGTAATTAGAAGGCATATTTTTAGAAGAAAATCATAAAAGCTGTTATTGCGATGTATATGTACACGGTGAAAATCGGAGATAGAGGGTATAACATCCAGGACACCATGAAAGTGATTAATGGTTTCTCTCATTTGATATCGGAGTTCTTTATCGAGTTCTTTAATCTTGTATAAGATTAACATCGTTCCTTTGAGCAATCGATTTGGAAGTATGTCATGACTAAATTCATCAAAACAGCAAACGCTTTTTCCAAAAGGAAAAGCCTGGGTTTTAATTGATTCGTTGAAATCTAATTTTCCTTTAATTCCCGCATATAACTCAATTGACTCTCTATAATTCCTGTCAAATCCCTGTTTTACTAGGCGATTACATCCTGAAATCAGTACTTTGGCCAAAATATCTGGTAACTGATCATAATCGGAATGGCTTACATCTATGATTTCTTTCTCCTGCATTTTATTCCATGCATAGCAAAGTAGATAATAAATATTTTGTATAGGAATAGTCATTAGTATAATCTTTCGATTTGATCATTAGCTTTTGGTAAATCATCAAACCAGTATTCTCTAAGAATTGGAGCTATTTCAAATTCAATAATATCGTTGTACCATTTTTCGAAATCACCATCAGATGGGATATTACAAAAGTAGCTATGGCCTATAAGAAAGCCTCTACCAAGATTCCTATCACCTTCTATAATTGAATTGAGATACCTAATCCGATCAATAATTCTATTAATTATAGCTGGACTTACCCCCTTTCCTTTTAGGTATTTGACAAATAGTTCACTAAGAGATGGGGTTATTTCGATAAAAGCAAATCGCCTACGCAGCGCATAGTCAACAATAGCCAAGGATCTGTCAGCAGTATTCATTGTTCCTATGATATACAGATTGTTAGGAATATAAAAATGGCTCACATTGTCTGGTGAATAAATAAGGGGTATTGAAAATTGTTCTCCGCGTTTATCACTTTCCATTAACATCATGAGTTCACCGAATATTTTGCTCAAATTGCCTCTATTAATTTCATCGATGATGAAAAAATAATCTTCATTTGGGTTGCGTATTGCTTTTTTACAGAATCTGTAAAAAACACCATTTAATAATTTGAATTTTCCATCTTCTGTGGGTCGATATCCTTGCATAAAATCTTCATAGGAATATGACTGATGAAACTGAACCATTTCAATTTTATCCTTATCCTTGTCCTCCATCCAAAAATATGCTAGTCTTTTCGCCAAAAATGTTTTCCCTACTCCTGGGGGACCTTGTAATAAGATATTTTTCTTCTTTTCAAGCAAACGAATAATGGTATTCAATTTATCTTCCTCTATAAATATTTCGTCTAACGCAATATCTAAGTGATATTGCTCAGACAATGCTATTTCAGGCCCAGATGATAATTTTACGAGGGCGTCAAATTCGGTCGATCTAAGCTTGAACAAACTACCTTGATTGTTTTTTAGTACATCACAATTTTCTAGTTCAGTCAATGTTGTGAGATCACTCCAGGAAGTAGGATTTGAAAAAAAATGCTTAATTATGAAAGAAACTTTTTCTAGCCCGTCGTCATCATCAATGTGGATTCCTTTCGTAGCCTCCATAATTGCAACAACTTTTAACGTAGGTGATGATTCATAACCAATAATTAAATCACCAACTTGCAATTCTTTAAAATATTCATAAATTCTTCGTTTGTTCCCTTTTTCATTGTAGGTTGTGTAGGATTGCTCCTGGCCTATCTCAAAATCAGAAATTTTCCAATATCTGGGATTTGCATTTAGCCACCAGTAGTTTTTCTTCTTTTCGTCCGAAATATTCTCAACAATCCCAAGCATTTTCTTTAGCCTGTCAACATAGTCAGGATATTTTGTAATATCGGTAAGTGTTTTAGTAACAATAGGATCATCAACAGAAGGCCATACGCCTTTTTTGATCCAATTGACCGTTCTCTGATTTGGAAATTTGATATCTGAGGATTTAAATTCATAGTCCCCGGTCACTATACCATAACCCAAATAATCAGTTGTACCTTTCTTTGCAATGATAATATCTCCTTTTTTAATATCTCTTGAGAAATTCCAAAGTGCCAATGAATTGTGCCGATGATTTCCTTTATTATTTGGATTCTTTTTACGTAATGTATTTACTATCTCATCACGATTTGAATAAGACATAAGATTACCCATTTCTTCCCATCCTATAGCGGCAATTCCTTTGGCGTAAAAATCTTCCCACATCTGCGCTCCTGCTCCCGGTGCCAAAAGCCAGTAATGTAAAGAATTAGCTTTTCTGTACGAATAACCAGTCTCTGAAGCAATCGGAGTTATAGTTCTTGGTAAATTAATTTCATCATCATATTCGCTATTGTCTTTAGAAAGATAAGTTGAACATGCATATATAAAATCTTGAGTCAGCAGATGTGTTGAATCATCATTATAACAATTTGCATCAAGAAGAGATTTGTTAAGTTCAACTAATCCATTATCGGTTATTATAATTTCCCTTACAGCGTCACAGAGTGAGCAAAAATTTTCGTAATTGTCATCTTCGCCCATTTTTGGTATTGGAAGCGAGAATTGCTTACAAAAATATTTATACATAGAAAACTTGTACAAATAGTATTTGTCTGGATAAATGAAGTATAACATCACCGCTAAAAACCTGTCACCTATATAATGATGATTATGAGATTTTCCCATTTTAACATTATAC
>DASYTA010000227.1:0-3554 GCA_036002745.1 Cyclobacteriaceae bacterium
CTTTTCGCTGGAGACGGTATGTATGCCGATCAAGGTGGTTGCCCATCGGGCGGTGTGGTCGCCGGCATCGGTTATATTAAAGGAAGGCAATGCGTGATTGTAGCCAATGATGCCACTGTAAAGGCAGGTGCGTGGTTTCCCATTACAGCAAAAAAGAATTTAAGGGCACAAGAAATCGCGATGGAGAATCAGTTGCCTATCGTTTATCTTGTAGATAGCGCAGGTGTTTTTCTCCCCATGCAAGATGAAATTTTTCCCGACAAAGAACATTTTGGAAGACAATTTCGAAATAATGCAAAAATGTCTTCGATGGGAATCGTGCAGATTGCCGCTATCATGGGAAGTTGTGTAGCAGGTGGCGCCTATCTTCCGATCATGAGCGATGAAGCAATGATTGTTGACAAAACGGGTTCGATATTTTTAGCGGGGTCATATTTGGTAAAGGCTGCAATCGGTGAAGACATCGATAACGAGACTTTGGGCGGAGCTACAACACATTGTGAAATCTCGGGAGTTACCGATAGCAAATTTCCCAACGATCAGGCTTGTCTTGATTATATACGAAGTCTGTTTGATAAACTTGGTGAATCGAAGAAAGCGGGTTTTGATCATATCGCATCAAAACCTCCTAAAGAAAAATCAGAAGAGATTTATGGGTTAGTTCCTGCAGATCGTGTGAAACCCTACGAAATGCATGAAATCATCAAACGATTAGTCGATAATTCCGAGTTTGATGAGTACAAACCACTTTACGGAAAAACAATTCTTTGCGGTTTCGCTCGCATTGATGGATGGGCAGTGGGCATCGTTGCCAACCAACGCAAAACTGTAAAGACAAAGAAGGGTGAAATGCAAATGGGTGGCGTGATCTATTCCGACTCAGCAGATAAAGCTGCGCGTTTCATTATGAACTGCAACCAAAGAAAAGTGCCGCTTGTTTTCCTTCAGGATGTAAGTGGTTTTATGGTGGGAAGTAAGGCTGAGCATGGAGGAATCATCAAAGACGGAGCAAAGATGGTCAACGCCATGGCTAACTCCACCGTGCCAAAATTTACGTTCATTATCGGAAATTCTTACGGAGCCGGCAATTATGCTATGTGTGGCAAGGCTTATGACCCACGATTAATTTACGCGTGGCCCACGGCACAGATTGCGGTGATGAGTGGAAATTCGGCTGCTAAAACATTGCTTCAAATTCGTGTAAGCTCTTTGAAAGCTCAAGGCAAAACAATTTCTGAAGAAGAAGAGAAAAATCTCCTTAAAGAAATTACCGATCGGTACAACGAACAATTAAGTCCTTACTATGCAGCGTCAAGGTTGTGGGTCGATGGTGTCATTGATCCATTAGAAACAAGAACGATTATCTCGATGGGGATTGAAGCAGCAAACCATGCACCGGTTGAAAAATTTAATGTAGGAGTGATACAGACATAATGGAAGAAAAAGAACTTAAAGCTTTGGTGTCTTTGTTGGACGATGATGATCAGCAAATCATTTCGCATGTAGAAGGAAAAATACTTTCGATAGGAAAAACTGTAATTCCTTTCCTTGAACGTGAATGGGAGAGCAATCTTAACCCCTCCGTTCAAAGTCGCATTGAAGAACTGATCCACACCTTGCAATATGATTTGTTGCGCGAACGGTTAAAGAATTGGTACGCAGGCAAGGACCACGATCTTCTTGAGGGTATGTGGATTTTGGCAACGTATCAATATCCAGATTTGGAGTTAGAAAAACTGAAACAAGAACTTGAGCAAATCTATTATGAAACCTGGCTTGAGTTTCGACCGGACTTATATGCATTCGATCAAATCAAAGTGATCAACAGTGTTCTGTTCAACAAATTGAAATTTGGTGCTAACACAAAGAACTTTCATTCTCCTGGCAATTCCATGATCAATGTGGTGCTCGAATCACGCAAAGGAAATCCAATCACGCTGTGTGTGATCTATTT
Organism: Cyclobacteriaceae bacterium; assembly: GCA_036002745.1. Lineage (GTDB taxonomy): Bacteria > Bacteroidota > Bacteroidia > Cytophagales > Cyclobacteriaceae > ELB16-189. Next base: position 1,955 of record DASYTA010000227.1, read on the forward strand.
ATTGGTGGCACAAAAATTAAAACTTCCGGTGCACGGAGTGAACTTACCCAACCTTTTCATCCTTACTTACAAAGACGACAATCATCAATTTTACGTGAATGCTTTTAATCGAGGATTGATTTTTTCAAAACAAGACATTGAAAATTATATCAATGAACTTCACTTAGTGCCTCAGTCTTCTTTTTTTGAGGCCTGTAGCAATCTTGAAATCATTCGAAGAGCTTTACGCAACCTCGTGATGAGTTTTGAAAAAATGGGTGAACATGCTAAAGCGAATGAAGTAAAAGTACTTCTTGTAGAGATATCAGAAGGCGGAGACTTGGGCGTTTAACATCAGTAGGCGAATGAGATCACCCGGACGTCTGTTTTTAATATTCTATTAAACTCCTCCAGCTTACCTTCTTTACCGAAGACTTCATAAATTAAGATCAAGCAATGATCTTCCCGGTAGTCGCGCCTTTTTTTATAGCCCAGATTTAATTCGAGAAATATTTTTTCTATCTCCGTTTCAAACGCGCTGTTATGCTTATATAATATTTTATAGCTTCTGGATTGGTGAAGCCGCTCTATCACGTATTGAAATTTCTCCAGGATTGTAAGAACAATCAAAACCACACCTGAGCCCACAATTGCAATGAAATATTCGCCAGCACCAACTGCAGTACCTAAAGCTGCCGATATCCAAATTGTTGTCGCCGTCGTTATACCTGTCACCGTAAGCCCATCCTTGAAAATCACTCCTGCTCCCAGAAAACCAACGCCTGATACAATAGAGGCAGCGATACGATCACCGTTGGTCGCACCACCCAGATGAATTGAGATTTGAGTAAATATTGTTGAGCCAAGGCAAATCATGATCATTGTGCGCAACCCCGCTGCCTTGCTGCGATATTCACGCTCGAGACCAATTGCAGCACCGATCCCAAAAGAGATCAGGAGTCGCACCGCTATTTCCATATCAAGATTCATATTCTTAAATCAAATCGTAAAGTAAATTTAGAATAAACGAGGATATTGTAGACTTAACTTTACTTTCAGTTTCTTGTAACCTAATGTCCTAAGCTTAGTTTTCCAACTATGCGCATACTCACCCTCATTTTAATCCAATTAGCCACTGCTGGACTATTGCATGCCCAGAGTCGTTCCATCGAACAAGCGATAGATCAATACCTTGATCCCTATGTTAAATCAAATAATTTCGCTGGAACTATTTACGTTGCAAAATCAGGAAAAGTACTCTACGAAAAATCATTTGGCATAGCCATCATTGAGTGGAGCGTTCCAAATACTAACGAAACAAAATATCATCTCGCTTCAGTTTCAAAACCGTTTACTTCCACTTCAATTCTACTATTAGAACAGCAAGGGAAATTAGGTTTGACTGATCTTGTGTCGAAATATTTGCCTGAATTTAAGGATGGAAATAAAATCACCATTCATAATTTACTGTCACACACTTCAGGAATAGTCAATATCAACGATTTTCCGGAATACGATTCATGGTCATTATCCTCGATGACATTGGATTCGATCATAAGTAAGTTTCAAAAGAGGCCGCTATTATTTGAGCCCGGAACAAAATACTCCTACAGCAATTCCA
>DASYTA010000228.1:0-3304 GCA_036002745.1 Cyclobacteriaceae bacterium
ACTTAATCGTGAACAATCCGAGTACTTCGATAGAATATTTGGTAATGTACCTAGTTAAAACTTCTTTTTTTACTATTCTTTGCTATCCTTTGTGCCCTCCGCCTTGTTGCCGGCTTTGCCTCCCCGACGACAAGCTCCTTTTCACTTGTTCGATTCTGTAGTTGCTCGTACTGGTTCAATGATGGTTGTGGGCTATTCGAAGGAAAGGAAAGTAAAGCCCATTCTTCGATTAAATTACAGTTGTTAGGGCTGTAAGCAGACTCGACAGAGCACATATGTTCAACAGGACAAGTTAAACAGGGTGCCTGTTCTATACATTGTGTATCGGCAGGCAATTTGGCAGCAAAAAGTCTATAAGTCCAACGTCCATCGTGACGGATTTTCTCACGTATGATGAGAGAACGTTTTTCAAGTCTTGTTGCGATGCGAGAACCGTTACGACCAGTTAGGTCAAGCTTCTTCCAAAGATTGGTTTGAAGTATTCCGTCTTTTCCGTTGCCAACTATAATTCTAAATGTCTTATCATCTAGGTATTCCATCTCTGAATTACTTACCTTCAATTAAATTACATTGAACTCATAGATAATCGTTTTGTACTTTGGCTGATATTGGGCTGAAACGAAATACTTTTTATGAGAATTAATGTTTCTTGATCTGAAAACTTAATTAAATCAATGAATGAATGTTTAAACCCAGTGTTTTAATAACAACAATACTGCGTCTCGCTGCATTCTCAGGATGATAATAGCTGATATCTTGCTAGCCATGAATACTTATAGTAATTGCTATATGATGGTTTACAGCCTACAACAGCCCACAATTATATTACTATAAAATAATAACTTCATCCTAGAAAACAGATAATGAAGCTGTCTGATGCGAAAAAAGATTACTATCGGAAATTAGCAAAAGACAAAGGGTATCGTAGTAGATCCGCCTACAAACTGGAACAAATGAATGATTCTTATCATATTTTCAGACCTTCTGATAGGGTCATTGATTTGGGATGTGCTCCTGGCGGCTGGCTACAGATAACACGTAAGGAAGTTGGCTCCAGTGGCAAAGTTGTTGGAATAGATCTTCAAGAGGTGAAGCCTATTGAAGGTGCAACAATTTTGCGTCATGATATAGAGGATCACAGGATAGTTGAGAGAATCCTGAAAGTCTTGAATTCCAAGGCGGACGTAGTGTTATCCGACCTTGCACCAAACATCAGTGGAATTTGGGAAATCGATCATGCCAGACAAATTTCACTCGCCCGAAGTGCGTTCGCTGTTGCGGGGAAGGTATTAAAGAAGGGGGGTGTTGCAATTTTCAAGGTATTTGAGGGTGAATTACTAAATGAATTCAAGATTGAGTTGAAGAATAATTTTGACAGGGTGTTGTTGAGTAAACCTGATGCTAGCAGGCAAAAGAGCAGTGAGTTTTATCTCGTATGTTTGAAGTTCAAGGGATAAAATGCAGTTTGATGACAGCTACTTCCTCAGTAGAGATCAGTGAAAAAGCACAAAATTTCTCCAGCTCATCTTCTATCTACTGACCCTTTTCACTGTACAGCAGCTTTAATTCGTCGAAGCTTAGCTTTGATCCGGATTCTAACTTTTTCTTTGCTGTTTCCTTTACTTTGAAAAGTGCGTCGCTGGGGAGTCCGTGACCATATTCCTGACGTTGTTTTTCCCTCATTTCAGACATCAAGTTAAGGCGTGCGTTTACTTTTTCCAGTCCTGCTGCAGTTTCGTTGTACTTGTTTAGATACTTTTCACGGTCCGCAGAAAGGCGCCGCTTAGAATCAAAAAGACTATCAATTGAGTTGTTACTTTCTGCAATCTTCATTTGTACAGTTTGCAGCTCCTCCTCGAGCAACTTTAGAGACTTGCTGATAGTCTCAGATTCTGAGCCGAGACCAGATAATTGATCCCTTATGATCCTGATTGCCTTTATTGCTTCAAGCTTCATTGAAGCGTCCTTTACAAGGGTAAGAATCTCGTTCTTTTCCCTCTCATTTCTGTAACGCTTCAGATCAAGTAATTCCTGATTTGACTGTAAAATTTGAAGCAGCCGATCTTCTTTTTCAGCCGGCAATCTGTATTCCATCATGCCAAGAAAGTTCTTAGATTGTGATATCTTTTCGCTGACGGAAAATAGTTGAGAATTATTATTTTGAATCTCTGTTCGAATTTGCTTTGATCGTTGTAGCAGGCCATTTAGTATATTTTTCTCCTTATGGATACTGTCGTTTATGGATCGAAACTGGTCTCTCTCCCCCACATCTATAAGACTGTTTGTCAATTCTTTTATATGGCCAGACAGTCTCCTTTTTATCGAGACTAACTCATCCCACCCCAACGATTCTAAATTACGAATTCGATCATCGTATGCATCATCAATCAACTGAAATTACCACCTACACCTGAATGATGGGAAGCATAGCATAAAAATATACTGCAGAACCTAGAATTATATCGTTACATTTTCGGGGCAAAATTAAAATTTTCGTTTTTCCTGTGGATTACTTTTTCCATCCCGCCAGAAAATCCAGAATCATCTTATCTTTGGAACTAAAGGCGGTAAGTAAAGCCATGACAGCAATCTCCACGGAGGAATTAATATTCTCTAAATTTGAGTTGAGGTGTATATTTCGGCAACCGTGGAAGTGAGATCAGAAAGTTTAGCTAACGATTGATTAGAATACATATTTTTTTTCAGCCTCCTGTAATTTCTCCCTTTTTCCACAATAATGGATTAACTCAGATAATTTTCCCTGCGGCTTGCCCTCTTTTATGGTAGATCTTGCCATCTCGACTCCTTCTTTGAAGTCTTTAGCAACCTTCCCAATCACCAGTCCGGCAGAGGCGTTTAAGACGACAATGTCTTCTTTTTCCCGGCTGGCAGTACCATAGATGACTTGGAGAGTGTCCCTTATTGAATCCTCTTTGGAATGTACAAGCAACTGCTCTGGCTTTGCAACCTGTATGTTTACAACCTTTGGATGAAGCCGTATCCTCTTGATTTGCTTCTGAAGAACCCATACAATATCGTTTTCACATGTATTTGACAGCTCGTCAAAACCATCATAAGCATGTATAACCATTGCCTCCCCAGCCAAACCGTTTTCGTATGCTTCTTGTAAAGCAATGGGAATAGTCTCAAGTAAGTAAGGTTCAAAAACACCTACAAGTTGGGCAGAAATATTAGTACAGGGATTGCTTAGTGGGCCGACAATATTGAATACACTTCTTATTCCTATTGTTTTCCTTGCAGAAGCGGTGTTTCTCATGGCAGGATGAAATTTAGGAGAATAAAG
>DASYTA010000229.1:0-11843 GCA_036002745.1 Cyclobacteriaceae bacterium
CTCTCGTGAGCTTAAAAGGCTTGAAGTCTATTACCTCTCTCCGTGGCACCTTCGCGATATCAAATAATTTCGCCCTTCCGAATTTGGATGGGCTTGAGTCCTTTACCGCAGTTAACGGGGAAAATGCAGTCTTGCAAATTACTGGTAATGCATCCCTTTCTAATATCGACGCCTTGTCTGCGCTCACGTTAGTTTCGGGGCGTACTGGATCAGTCACTATTTCGAACAATCCTTCACTCCTCAATTTGAATGGCCTATCATCACTGCGAGATATTGCCGGAGGCCCTTCTACGAATCTTGAAATATCAAACAACGCTACACTTCAGAATGTGGATGGACTTTTATCGCTTGTGCTGGACGGTGCTCAACTCTATTTAACTTTAACCAATAATCCCCAACTCGCCCGGTGTTGTGGTCTTTACAATGCCTTGTATAGCATGACCACATGCATTTGCGGTCTACATATCACTATCTCGGGAAATGGCGCAGGCTGTACCAAAGATGATATTTTGGCTGGTGGTCCTTGCCCTGGTTCTGGCAACAACCGACATTGCATTGGTCCAATAACTCTTAGATCTCAGGCTGAAGTAAATGCTTTTCCGGCAACTTATTCGTGCACAGAAATACTTGGCGGCCCGGGAGTAGGTGGAGATTTACGCATCTCTGGCGCTGACATTACAAATCTTGATAGTCTACACTTATTAACAAAAGTTGAAGGAGATTTGCTCATTGATTCAAATGGACAACTCACAAATTTCAATGGACTAAAAGGGCTCACCACCGTTGGAGGCATGCTGTTGATTTCCAACAACACGTTGATCACTAACTTGGATGGCCTGCAGGTACTTACATCGATTGGCGCATCGCCTTTCACTGATAGAAGTCTTGTCATTGTGAACAACCCAGCGCTCACCAGCCTTAAAGGTTTAAAGTTGCCTTCGTCAATTACTAAAACCGTGGCAATAGCAAACAATGTTTCATTACAGAATCTGGATCAATTTGAGTCCCTTACGGAGATCGCGTATGATTTGCAAATAAGTGGAAATACCTCCCTTGCCAACATCGATGGGCTACGAAGGCTTGTCTCAATACGTGGCATGCTGAACATCGCCAATAACAAAATACTTACCAATCTGGATGGCTTATCCTCGCTCGTTTCGATCGGAATGTCGGGTGTGACTTTCGAAAGTCTTGTCCTCACTGGTAACCCTGCGCTTACAAATATGAAAGGATTTAAGTCACTTACCTCAATTCATGGTGATGTGAGCATAGAAAACAATGTTTCACTTCCCAACTTGAATGGGCTAGAGTCACTTTCCGATATAGCGGGCACCAAAAGGATGGGCAATTTTATAATCGATGGAAATACCTCTCTTACTAATGTTGATGGCCTGTCAGGCTTGCACGCGATTGGAGGAGGTGATAGCTACATCGTAACTATTTCAAATAATCCCTCCCTTACTAACCTGCACGGCCTTTCAACTTTGACAAGCATTTATTCAGGATTGAGTGCGAGTTTGGTAATTAGCAATAACGCTTCGCTCACCAATGTGGATGGTTTGTTGTCACTTAGCATAAGCTCTGTGAGTACCTATCTTACAGTAATTAATAATCCAAATCTTGTCCGAGGTTGTGGGCTCTATCCCATCCTTCACAATGCAGAATTAAAATGCCCCGTTAGTTACGAAGCATGCCTGGTGAGTATTATTACCGGAAATGGCGCGGGTTTTACCAAAGCAGAAATTCTGGCCGGAGGCCCTTGCCCGGGATCTGCTCAGCCGACTAATCTGTTGATTACTGCTGCAACAGCTCATGGGATGAAGGTGTCATTCACTCCGGCTACCGTGACACCAAGTGGATATATTACTTTATTGCGCGCTTTCGGTTCACCTTATCCCGAAGATGTACCTGTAGACGGAACAGTTTATCATGTTGGGAATGTAATTGGATTAAGCACCCTCGTTGTGAGTATAGGGAATCAGACCAGTTTTGATGTAACAAGCCTCATTCCCAATACTAAATATTATCTCGATGTATTTTCCTTCAATTCAGGTTACGATTATATAACTGATAATCCATTGGCTGGAAGTCAACAAACTACACCTGAAACTGTAACACCGCCAGTTGATCCAACTGTTCAACCTACCAATCTCCAATTTTCAGATATAACAAATGCCAGCATGACGGTGACTTTCACAGCGCCAGTTCCCGCTCCAAGTGGTTACATCACATTGATGGAAGCATTTTCTTCTCCCTTTCCTGAAGATGTTCCATTAAGTGGAAGATACTACCATGTGGGAGGAATTATTGGAAGCAGCACGATTGTAGTTGGGTACGGCTCCTCAACAAGTTTGAATATTGTATCCTTGATTCCGGAAACGAATTATTATTTTAATATCTACTCCTATCAACTTCCTGAGACAGGTGGTCCTCAATATGCAGTAGTTCCCTTGGAAGGTAACCAAAGTACTACGTTCAGTAATTCATTATTAGCAACTCGTAATGCACCGTTCCCCAATCCATTCAATGAAGAAATTACGATTCCCTTCACTGTTAAAAGTGAAAATACGTTTGTTCAAATTGCGATTTATAATCAAATAGGTAATAAAATAGCAGATGTCGGAGGCGAGAGCTATAGCCAAGGATATCATGAATTGAAGTGGGATAGAACTGACAGTCGTGGTATAAAGGTAACTCAAGGCTTGTACATGTATAGCATTAGAACGAGTGAATCAAAACATTCTCTCAGTGGAACTTTGGTCGCAAAGTAAATTTTAAAAATTCAGAGTTTGGAGGAAGACTTTCTTCAGCGTTGTTGAATTCGCTTTTACTCAGGATTAAGAAATCGCGGAGCTTTCACCAAAAGAAAACATCGCGGGCAGTGACTTGATTTTACATAGACCATTGCCTTCTGCGCTGTTATGGTTCGATATCAAGCAATATGAGCCATTTCGGACTGACGATATTATTAATGAAAAGAAATCGAAGGGCAGGCATGGAAAGTATATGGGGATTTTATTAAATAAAAAATGAATGACGGCAATCCTGCATATCCTCATGGCAAGGCAACTGAACAGGTAAAAGTAACAGCTCGTCTGACGAATGTAGAATCCGGAAAATAGACGGTTTCCAAAAGCTCCGATTTCTAACCATTTTCATGATTCCTGTCGTGTAGAAAGTGTTCTACGAAAATCCTTTGTAAAATCTTACTGGGATAGGTCAAAACAGCCAATAGTGTTCTTTTATCATCAAGGCATATCTTTTTACTGAGCTTGATCGAACTAAAAAATGAAAACTATGCAAAATCCAAAAAGTAAAAAAATCGACTCAAGCGAAACAAAACACAAGGGCAATGTTGAGGAGACTCAACTTGAAGAGTTCTTCATGAACGCTTTAAAAGATATCTATTGGGCAGAAAAACATTTGACGAAGGCTATTCCAAAGATGATCAAAGCGTCAACTACCGAAGAACTCCGCAAGGTTTTCGAAGAGCACTTGGAAGTCACAAAAGATCAAGTGACCAAACTCGAAACTGTTTTCGGTTTAATGGGCGAGAAACCACAAGCTAAGAAATGTGAAGCGATGGACGGCCTTACTAAAGAAGCAGAGAGTATTATAGAGGAAACGGAAGAAGGATCACTGACACGTGATGTCGCACTGATTATGGCTGCCCAGAAAGTGGAACATTATGAGATAGCCACTTATGGCACGCTCCTTCGTATTGCCAATGCCGTCGGTAGGCAAGACGCAGCAGATATCTTTAGTGGCATCCTTGATGAAGAAAAAGAAGCTGACATGACCTTGACGGGCGTAGCGGAAAATAATATTAACCAGGAGGCAACCCATGAAGAGAAGGCCTAGGAAAAAATAGAAGTCATTACGGTCTGTAGAGGGTTAATCGAAATCGAAAATTCTAAAAGTTAACAAACACAAAAATATTCATACTATGAAAAAAATAATCAATTATGTCATCTGCATTGTGGCAGCAAGCGGGCTGTCGCGCATGGTAGTAGCGCAAGAGCTCACATCAAGTGCAAAGCAGCCAATTCTAAATGAGCCTTTGCCTATTGATAGTACGCGCAACCAGCGGATGGAAAAGGATCTGAACAAAAGAAATTCTTTGAGCGACAATCAGCCAGTAACATGGAAAGAATCTGTGTATGGCTACACTGGCTCTTACTCTTCCGACAATGTGCAATATATGGCACGCTATGACAAGGAAGGTAAGTATGTGGAGACGCTTACAAAGAAAGAGTGGAACGAAAATGCTCCAGCGAAATTGAGATCTTCTTACGATCAAAGTTATTATAAGTCTCAAAAGGTGACGGGATATTGGGAAGTAACTGAGCCCAGTAGAAAAGGATATTACCTTGAATTAAAAGATGATCAGAACAAGACTTCGCGGGTTTGGGTAAATGAAGATGGTAAATTTTCCAATTCACCTTCTCAAAAGCAAGTGATTAAGAGTAACAAGGATATGTATCTAGTGCCGGATAGCACCATGAAAAAGGATCATTAGAAAATAGATGTTGGCAATTGCGTTGGTAATTAAACTTAATTTAAAAAATGAAAAAATGGAAAATGTAAAAAATGGAAAACCTGAGAATAAGAGAAAAGGACGGATGCTAACAGGAATGTTTCCTGATCGGGAAAGTTCCGAGAATGCATACCAAACCTTGCATGACCGAGGCTATATGAAGGAAGATATAAACCTGTTAATGTCTGATGACACAAGAAAGAAACATTTTCAGGATGAAGATGATCACGAAACAGAGATTGGGACTAAAGCTGCAGAAGGTGCCGGAAAAGGCTCAGCCATTGGTGGTACAGTGGGTGCCATTGCTGGTATCGTAGCTGCTATTGGAACCAGCTTAGTTATACCTGGGCTGGGAGTTCTTATAGCAGGGCCTATCGCTGCGGGTTTGGCAGGAGCAGGTGCCGGAGGTATTACTGGAGGGATAATCGGTGCGTTGATAGGTTCTGGCATACCTGAAGCCAGGGCAAAACTTTACGAATCAGGAATAAAGAAGGGGAAAGTTGTAATCGGTGTTTATCCTCGTCACGAAGAAGACGCAAAAGAGATTGAAGAATCATGGCGCGCTAACAACGGCTATGAAATTCATCGCTAGAATTTCAGTTGATAAGAAACAATTAATTAAATAAATAAATAAAACATCATGAAAAATTCAGGAGGCATAATCATTGGTATTGTAGTCGCGGCTACAGCCGGTGTGATTCTGGGAATGTTATTCGCTCCCGAAAAAGGCGAAGAGATACGCAAGAGTATCAAGGACGTGGCAGGGGATTGGACCAAAAAAATTGGCGACCTGTTGACCGATGGTAAAGAAGAATTGAAAAGTGCTAAGAATTCATTTTCGGATAAGTCAAATGATCTTAAGCATAAAGTTGAAAAGGTTTAGAATTTAATCTCTGTATTAAATTCTCTTGATAGTCAGAAAAGATAGTGCCGGTTCTCTCTGGCACTTCTTTTTTATTTCTTCATTGCCTGCGATTGAAGCGGGTGTCTATTGACTCTTTTAATTCGATAGGTCAAAGTCAATCAAGGAAATCTTACCAAATATTTTTTAACAAATTAAAAATTAACAAATGAAAAAAATAACACAATTAAAATCTTGTCTAATTATTTTAACTTATTTTCTTGTGGTTGGTGGGCAACTGTTTGCCCAGCAACAAGAGACTTCTAGTGAGAGTACAATAACAACTAAGTTTGGTATTAAAGGCGGCGTGAATTTTTCGAATTTGTACATTAATAGTGTACAGAACGAAAATATGAAAGTCGGAGTCAATGCTGGCTTCTTTGTGAAAGTACCAATAGTTCGAACACTTTCTATACAACCTGAATTACTTTACTCTAGCAAGGGTGCAAAAGATAAGTATGGAAGTTCCACCTCCATTCTGGGATCTGGAGAATATCGGTTTAACCTCAATTATGTCGAAACTCCGGTGCTTCTGGTTTTCAACGTGACTAGAAATTTAAACTTGAGCGGAGGAGGTTATGCGGCCTATCTTGTTTCTGCCAATGTAAAAGACTTACATAATGATGGAACGATTTCAGGAGTAACAAATCTGAATGCTGATAATTTTCACCGATTTGATTATGGACTGGTTGGGGGTGTAGGCGTTGATATTCAACGAATGACCCTTGGAGCCCGCTACAACTATGGTCTGCAAAATATTGGACAATCAGGAAGCTTATCAGGGAATTTAACTTCAAACTCGAAAAATAGTGTCGTAACATTTTTCATAGGGTTTGCTCTTTGAAAAAAATAGAATGAATTAGTGGATTGGGAATGAGTTATTACTCATTCCCAATTATTAAAAAAGTTAAAGGACTTCCAATCTCGGCCAACGAAAAGTTGACTTTGGAAATGTTGTACACAAGTGAAATAAGACACAACACCATAACGACCAATGAAATAAAATGGAAAAGAAGCCAGACAATCCGAAAATTCTTAAAAGCAAATATGTACCGACGACTGAGTTTTACAGCCAAATAATTGACAGCCTACAAGATTATTCAATTTTTACTTTGGATAAAGAACTCATCATAAATAGTTGGAGTTCTGGCTCGATAAAAATATTTGGTTACGAAACTGACGAAGTTATTGGCGAACCTTTCGATTTGATATTTACTGAGGAAGATTTAAAAAACGGTGTTCCGAAAAGAGAAATTGAAACAGCGTTGAAAGAGGGCAAGGCAGCGGATAATCGATGGCACATTACTAAAGACAAAAAATTATTTTATGCTTATGGTTTAGTTTTTCCACTCATCGGTTCGGAAGGAGAAATGTTGGGCTATGTTAAGATTTTGAGAGACTTAACCGACAGGAAACAATCCGAAGATGCCATAAAAAAGTATGTAAGTGAATTGGAAGAACTTAATACGCATAAAGAGAGTGTTCTGGCAATACTTTCACACGATCTTAGAAGCCCTCTGTCAGCAATTATTGGAACAGCAAAATATTTAAAAGAAAATTTTCACAAGATGAAACCCGATGCCGTACAAGAAATGCTTGACGTGCTTTATAAATCCTCAACGGATGAATTAGATATGTTAGACTATCTAGTAGAATGGGCCAGAATAAAATACGCGTCGGATGTATTTTCTCCAACAAAAATAAAACTGACCGAATACATTGATAAGGTCTTTGAAACTTTAAAGGAAACGGCTTCAATAAACACGATAAATCTTCATCACGAAATTGAGGCGGATACTTCTGTTTTTGCGGATGGTAAAATGTTAATCTCCATCATTCAAAATATTGTTTCAAATGCAATAAAACATACCGGAAAAGGAGGGGTTATAACAGTTTCAGCAAAAAGCAAAGACGACAAAATTATTGTTCAGGTTAAGGACACAGGAGTTGGAATGTCTAAGGAGACAGTAGAAAAACTCCTTACACCACAAATGAAAACCCTTTCAGAGACAAGAAAAAATAATAAAGGGGCTGGAATTGGATTATTGTTGGTAAAAGGGTTTTTGGAAAAAAATGGAGGAGAAATATGGGTAGAAAGTATTGAAGGCGAAGGCTCCTCTTTTTATTTCACATTGCCCATTGAGAAACCTTTGTATAAAGTAGGCAGTTCAGAGGAAATTATGTTTGATGAAAGTGCGTAACGTGCACCATTTAATCCACTCCATGATCAAGACAGCACAGAATTCCTACGTGACGACAAACCCAGCCTGTAATATCTGTAACATTTACCTTGAGAAGTGTAATTGTTGATGTGCTAATCTTGATGAACTTTACTCATCGATAATGAGTCTGTGCCGCGACTGGAATTATAGAAAGCCGAGTGACTCAAAACAAAGAAAATAATTTAAAAGAATATGAAACACAATATTGTATTTGCAAGCTTGGCCTTATTTCTGTTGCTGTCGATCGCCTCCTATGCGCAGAAAATAAAATTTGAAGAATCATCTGTTGTGCCCGCTGCCAGCGGACATGTCAATATAGATAAGGATAAAAATCAGAACTATCACATTATGATATCGCTGGTTAATTTTGCGGAAGTCGAGCGGCTCAAGACAGGGAAGACAACCTATGTAGTCTGGATGATTGCAAACCAGGACGAACCCAAAAATATTGGACAACTGATCAGTGGGAAGAATCTGTTTGCGAAAAAATCAAAAGCATCGTTTGAAACTATTTCTACTGAGAAACCAAGAAAAATATTTATTACAGCCGAAAATGATGGTAAAACAGAATCCCCGCAAAGCACAGTTGTAATAACCACTGGAAATTTTTAAAAAAATACGAAGAAGGCGTATGATTGGGAGGCATCATCTTGGCTAACCCTCGAAGGGCCTAGGAAATTTAAATGACTTTAAATTCATTCAATTCACTGGTATCACTTGGAGATTACACTCCTTAAATTGTTTAAATTCCTCAAATCTTGAATAAATTGGTTCGATATTCTGCCAGTGAGGACTACTTAAAAACCCAATCAAATCAGCCTCGGATTTCTCCGAGGCTTTTTTATTTGCCACATGATTGATGGGTCGATGTCGTTTGGCCAAAAAATCTATTCTATATCCATTCAATTCTAGCATTGATAATGGCGAAGGATGTTTAACTAAACAACATTGTTCTGAATTAGTCTTTTGCGAGCTTGTGATATTGAACCTGACTCCCTTGAATGACCTTAATGATGTAGGTTCCGGTTACCAGATTTATTGTTTCCAATTCAAGTTGCTGGCCATCAATTGCAAATTTTGCTTCCAGTTTCTTGCCAGTAATATCAATCAACTGTACCTCAACAGGTTTGTTAGTTTCAAAATTGTTCAATGTGATAGTAATCTTATCCTTCGCGGGATTAGGAAATGCAACATCACCTTTTGTTAGTTTTTCAATTCCTGTAACGACTGAGGATACGATATTAGATTGTATACTTGAGCAATTATCAACAACTACCGCTACTGAATAAGTAACCGAACTTGAGTTGTCAGTTACAGATAGTGTAGAATTTGTTTCTCCGGTCATGATTACTCCATTGCGAAACCATTGATTACCTACATCGCTGCTTGACTTAAGAACAAGAGTATTCTCATTTGGTACAGTAATAGTAATGATCGGCTTAACTGGGTTTATACAAAAAGTTTGGCTGGTTTGCGCGTTATAGAAATTTGCGTCCCCTGCCTGGTTGGCATTGATGGTTACACTGCCCGGTTTTAAAATCGCGACGTTGTTGCCGCTGAGGGTTATTTTATCAGAAGAGGAACTGAAGGTTACCGGCAACGATGAAGTTGCATTAGCACTCAATGAAAAAGAGGCATCGTTCATTGTTTTGGCTGAAATGGGAGTGAAACTAATTCGCTGCCCTTGTTTGAAGTCAGAGATGGGTCTTGAAAAGACTCCATTGTCTAATGGACTTGCATATAATTTTCCACCAGCGTCAGTATTCCCAGATATGCCCAACGCGCGGAAATTAGTATAACTTAAACCAGTGCTAATGGATGACCAGTTTGTGCCATCGGGCGATAAGAACACACCCGCTGCAGTGCTAGCGTAAAGATTGAAGCCATCAACCAGCATAAATCTAACATCCAAATTTGTGAGTCCGGTATTAACAGTGCTCCAGCTAGAGCCATTGTCATTTGATACAAAGACTCCCCCTGCAGTGCCTGCGTAAATGCTGCCGTTACTAACCACTAGCGCTCTCACGTCTGTATTGGTCAATCCATTGTTGACTGCCTTCCAGGTTGTTCCATTATTCAAGGAGATAGAAACACCTGTATTGGTTGCAGCAAAAAGAGCATCGCCGTTAAAGGCAAAAGCAGTAACAGAAGTTAGCCCACCATTGATAGCTGTCCAGCTGCTACCATTATTACTGGAGAAAAAAGGTCCGATATCTGTGCCTACATAAATATTGTTTCCATTAATCGCGAGACACTGAGCATTGAGGTTTGAAAGACCAGTATTAGCTGCTGTCCAGTTGCTACCGTGGTCGCTCGAAGTAAATACACCACCGCCATGAGTTGCCACCAAAAGTGCTGTGCCATTGGTAATGACTGAACGTACATCAGTATTGGTGAGACCGTTTACCGCTTTGTTCCAATCTTGTCCTTGGTTATCACTGTAATAAAAGCCGTTGCTGCTTGCGCCAACAACATATCTACTACCGCCGGGTATTGTAAGGAACGAGAATGCATTCATTGAACTTACTAATCCAGTATTAACAGGGGCCCAACTTGTTCCATTGTTTGAACTTAGATAGACGCCGTTGTAGGTTCCAGCAAATAAATTTGTGCCGCTCAAAAGTAAAGATGTCACATCTTTGCTGGCAAGGCCATTATTTACGGCTGTCCAATTTTGACCGTTGTCGGTTGAAATATAAACACCTCTTCCTAAGACTGAGATAAAAAGATTAGTGCCAACTGAGATGCACGAAGTTACGTTAGGGCTCGCAGGTAGGCCTGAGTCTGCGTTAGTCCAACTCGTTCCGTTATTGGTGGAACGAAATAGCCCGGCGTTAGAAGATCCAGCAATAATGGTCCCTCCACTCGCCGATAATAAATCTATCCTTGGATAAGTTAATCCTGAGTTAACGGCAGTCCAATTCGCTCCATTGTTGGTAGACAGAAAAGCGCCGTTACCTTCTGTACCGGCAAAAATATTATTGCCAGAGACCGCTAATGACCAAACATATCCATATGTATTGGTCAGGCCATTGTTTACTGCTGTCCAGCTGGCTCCATTATTTGTAGAAAGGAATACTCCATTGGTTGTACCTACAAAAATGGATGTTCCATTGACTGCGAAACTAAGTACGTTTGTACTTGTTAAACCTGTGTTAGAGGCTGCCCATGAAGCACCTCCATTGGTTGATTTATACAGCCCAGCTCCAGTGGCAGCAAACAAGGTGCCGCCGTTATATAACAAGTCGCCAACTTGAAGATCGGTTAACCCTGTATTGGTTAAGCTCCAGTTTTGTCCGTTGTTGGTAGAAATGAATACGCCTGTCGGTTTAAGAAAGCCGCCAGCACCTGCGAAGAGATTGGTGCCATCAGTTGCTAATGAATATATATATCCCCGGAAAAGCCCATTTGAGGTTTCTGTCCATTGAGAAAAAGCATTTGTTAATGAACTAAGCAAAATGACAAGACAAATTGAGGTGCGTAGAATAGATTTCATTTTATAAAGGTGTTATCATGGGAATTATTAAGATGCTTTATTTAGGTAGCATTCCTTGCAAAGGTACGAAAGAAGCGGAGTAAAGTGATGAGGTTATTTAACATGACAGTAAATTTCCTTATATACTTTGATTGCCTTCATTATTCAAAAGTTTCACAAAGAGAAGTCAAAAAAATAGGCAACGGAAGTTATTGTTGGCTCAATTTTTCTGTTCATGATAAAGACATTAGAGTCATGAAAAGAACAGCATTGGATTAGGCTTGTCTATATTTTTTTCTTCAAAAATCCACCGGTGAGTTTTAGTGAACATAATCCAATAATCTATTCTCTGCTCAAAGAAAAAAAACTTGACAGAGTCGCCGCCGCCTATGGAAATACTTGGGTTTAGAATTTCTAAATTTTTTAGCTTGTAAAATAACACTCAAACCAACCTCTATGAAAAACAATCATCTTCTCCTTCTTGTCTTGTTCAGTTTCTTTATAAATGCTACGTACAGTCAGCGAATAAGTAAAATTGGATTATTTGATGAGCGCACGGACGTAGGGAATTCTCCGATTGAAGGCAAGGTAGTTTACAATCCTGAAACTCAGGAATACCTGTTGGGTGGTGCGGGCATCAACATGTGGGCCAACACCGATCAGTTTAATTTTTTATGGAAAAAAATTAAAGGAGACTTCACCATCAGT
>DASYTA010000230.1:0-9246 GCA_036002745.1 Cyclobacteriaceae bacterium
CGGCAAATAATCCGAGAAAATTTGCCGACTGCGGCAAAGGAAAAGATATCTTACAATGTCCCGTTCTTCTATGGCAAAAAAGGAATCTGTATTGTTTGGCCATCTACAATCCCAAGAGGCGGAATTAAGCGGGGAGTCTTATTGGGATTTTGGTATGGCAACAAACTGAAAGATGAAGATCATTATCTCACCCACGGCACCAACAAGCAAGTGTTCTATAAAATCTATCAATCGGTAGAAGAGATCAACGAAAAGCAATTGTTAAGCTGCTAAAAGAAGCTGTCTTTGTAGACAATCGAAGGTGATTAACAGTTTTCAGACCCATCCCTGAATTTGAGTAATTATTTTTTCAAAAGACTGGTTACTGTGCGCGAATCGAATCATTAAGCCTGAACTTAATTATTAGAGTCACCTCAATTCGTTGTCTATGAAAAACACATTACTGGTTTTCTTATTTGCGCTATCATTGACTGTAGTCGGTCAGGTGCCTAAGACAATCAACTTTCAGGGTTATTTAACTGATCAAAGTAGTGCGGCTATTGATGGCACGCGTGATATGAAGTTCTCGCTCTTCGATGCAGTTACTGGCGGCAATGAACTTTGGTTTGAAGATAAAACCGGAGTGATTATAACTAAAGGATTATATAATGTCATTCTTGGCGATACAAAACCAGTCGACTTACCATTCGATAAAATATATTTTCTTCAGGTTAAAGTAGGCACGGAGGTCTTGTTACCCAGAATAACATTGACTTCGAATGCCTACAGTATAAGTTCAATCAATGCGTCGAATATAACTACAGGTACTTTAAGTGGCACCTTGGTGGGACCTGGTATCAATGCAGCAAACATCACAGGCACTCTTCCAGGTTCCGTTGTTGGCACAGCAATAAATGCAAGCAACATTACAGTAAATACTTTAGCAGTGAGTAACGGTGGGACAGGCGCGAGTAATGCTTCCGCAGCGAGAACAAATTTAGGTGCTCAAGCTTCCAATGCGGATTTGGATGACTTAGCAGATGGTTCATTGAGTGGATCAAAGGTCGGCTCAGGAATTAACGCAGCAAATATTACTACAGGTGATTTAAATCTGGCCAGTGGCAAATTTTCCGTTAACGGAACGAGTGGAAATGTTTCCAAGATCAACAATGTAGCTTATAATTTTCCTTCATCCATTGGAGGTGCAGGAACGTATCTTAGAAACGATGATACCAACGGCAATTTAAGTTGGTCTACGCCCGTAACGTCAATTAGCAATGGAACAACATCTGCAACAGGAGCTTTGACGTTTGCAGCTGGTACAAATATTTCTTCAATCGGTGTTTCTGGAAATACAGTTACCATTAACGCCGCCGGTGGGCTTTCCGGTTCTGGTGTGGCCGGTAATGTTGCATTTTGGAATTCAGCTACTTCCATAGATGACGATAATGAATTGACATGGAACAGTACAACAAATTTTCTTGGACTCAATGGAACAATAAATGCCACGACTGCGCAATTTGCAAGTTCTGGTTCCGGTAGCTTAACGGTGGGTACCGCTGGTGCTTTGACAGTTAACAGCTCAGGCGATATAACAAAATTAAAAGGGCTTACTTATTCATTTCCATCAGCACATAATTCAACGGGGGCAGTTCTTTCAAATGATGGCTCAGGAACTTTGACATGGACAAATTCATTAGGCATTGCGAACGGAGGAACAGGAGCAACTACAGTTTCTGGAGCAAGGTCCAACTTAGGATTGGGTAGCTTATCAACGTTGAGCGCAATCTCATCAACGGAGATTACAGATGGAACAATCTCGAATGCAGACATTAATTCAGCTGCAGCTATTGCTGATAGCAAGCTGGCTACCATCAGCACATCAGGAAAAGTATCAAACAGTGCAACAACAGCGACCAATGCAAATACCGCCAATGCTATTGTGGCTCGCGATGTGAGTGGAAATTTTAGTGCAGGAACAATTACCGCTACACTAAATGGAAACGCATCAACTGTAACAACCAATGCTAACCTAACTGGTGATGTTACTTCAGTTGGCAATGCTACGACAATTGCGGCAGGCGTGATTAGTAACGCGAACATTAATAGCAGCGCAGCCATTGCTGACAGTAAGTTAGCAACAATTAGCACTGCAGGAAAGGTCTCCAACTCTGCAACAACAGCAACCGGAGCAAACACAGCCAACGCTATCGTTGCACGGGATGCAAGCGGAAATTTTAGTGCAGGAACAATTACAGCAAACTTAAATGGCACTGCCGCATCGGTAACAACCAATGCAAACCTGACTGGTGATATTACTTCGACTGGCAACGCAACATCTATTGCCACAGGAGTAATCGTCAACGCTGATATTAATGCCAGCGCAGCAATTGTAGACACAAAACTGGCAACCATAAGCACTGCAGGTAAAGTTTCAGGAGATGCCATAACCTCTGGCACGATTGGAGGTTCGACTGCAATTAATACTTCAGGTACAATTGCTACATCTTCATATGTAGGTGCGACAGGAGGGGTGCATGTTGGTGCAACAACTGCTCCAGCAACTTCAGGTAATCTGGAAGTGGATGGTTTTACAAAGCTTGGTTCAACTTCTCCTATAATTAAAATGCTGAAATTAACTGGTGCTGCTTCAGGTAGCGCTAGCGGAACTACCGGTATAAATCACGGGCTTACTGCTTCCAAGATCCTATCTGTGTCTGTAATGCTCGAATACATTTCAGGCAATTTTATTGGCCCCAGCTTTGTCCTTAATACAAATTACTGCTTCAACTGGTATGTGACGCCTACTCAGATCGTCGTCGCCAATGTTGATACCACTACGCCTCCCTTCTCTTCAAGTAGCATCCGTGGGAAGAATTTTGTTATATTGATTACTTACGAACAATAACCTAATTCTTAACCCAAACCTAACCCAAATGAAAAAACTAATCATTTCAAACTTAGTAGCCCTTTGCGTTCTTGTTGCGCTTTGCTTGTCTAGTTGTAACAATGATCGAAAGGGTGGTGGTGAATCAAAGAATTTTTTCTCTGGCAAAATCACCAATTCAAAAGGCAAGCCTCTCGATAGTGTAAAAGTGGAGCTGCAAAATGAATCGACTTTAACTGACAAGGAAGGTATTTTCAGAATTCCTGTAAAGAAGGATACACAGCGATACGTTTTGAATGCAACCCGAAAAGGCTATGGATTTGTTTCGA
Source organism: Cyclobacteriaceae bacterium (assembly GCA_036002745.1). Lineage (GTDB taxonomy): Bacteria > Bacteroidota > Bacteroidia > Cytophagales > Cyclobacteriaceae > ELB16-189. The sequence continues at coordinate 3,196 of DASYTA010000230.1, forward strand.
AGATCTATTCGAAACCAGAGACCAAAATAAAGATTACAATGGCCAAAGCCAACGAGCAGAAAATTGATATTAATAAAGTGGAAGGAGAGTTAATCACAATCACAGATCGCAATCCAGAAATGACTCCCCCTCCAGGATCTGATGTTCAATTGGCTAATCCATTGTCGAAAGTTCCTTTTGTTTATGATGCTAAAGGCCGGCTCATTGATTTCGAAGTGCCAGCGATTTTACAAAATAATCAGCAAGGGCTAAATAATTTCAAATCACCGGTGCTTGGTGCAAAGGTTGAAATTCCTAAAACCGGATTGGAATTAAATGGAGATAATAGGGTAGTGGATGTTTCTATTCAAACTATTGATCTATATGCTGGTGATGGGATGCCTGGAGATAACACAGTAAGAATGGGTGATTGCAGAGGCTACATTAAAAGTTTTGGCGCAATGAATTTTGAAATAACTCAAAATGGTAAACCAGTAAAACTCAAGAAAGGAGTCAAAGCCAGAATAACAATTCCAGTTGATACAATTTCTATTCTCACAAAGGAGACATTGAGCCCCACTATCCCTTTCCTTACTTACAATAGAACTAAAGGAATATGGGAACAGGAAGGCACAGCTGTATTGAATAAATCAAAATCGGTTTACGAAGGCTGGACTACACACTTCTCAACCTTTAATATGGATATGACATTTGGCAGCGGTTCTACCTGTTACCAGATTTGCAACAATTCTACTGCTACTAACATAGAAATTTCTGCGCCTTACTATCATTACTTTACTCTTGGAGCTGCTGACTGCGATTGTGCTATGGGTGGAGGAGCGCATGCGATCATTAACATGGGACCTTTTTCTCCTTGCGGTGTAAGAATTTTCAATGGCGCAACTTTGGTTTCAACCTATGTTTTTACTGCTGGTGATGCAACACCCTTAGGCGCTTGTCCATACGATGGATGCAGTGGTTCAGTTGCTATAAATGATACATTCGATCAAGCGTACGTTTTATCAAGTAGATTGGGAATGTGTCATATTCAATTAGCATATCCTCACAGGAGCACTACAAGTAGCGTAGCCGGCAATTATCCAATTCGACTATCATGGTTGTATGAGCAGACCTTCAGTGCAGTTGTTACAGGTGTGCAATTCAAAATTGAATCAAGTCCTGATAATGTTACTTGGAGCACTGTTATCGGGAATTACTCTTCACCAGAGGAACTTGTGCATCACTATGATCCTCCGGCTATGTCGGCAGCATCCACTATGTTCTATCGAGTAAGTTTAGCAGCAGGTGGCGGTGATAGCAACTCAGTATGTCTAAACCTTGATGGTTTTGGAAATGTTGACCCGACCCCGTGTCCAGGATTAACTACTCCAAATGATTGCTTTTGATTAATAACTTAAAAATTTAGGCGTTGACCATGACCATAAGAGACTCCATATCACTTTCAAAATCTTGGTGGACTTTTGTTTACCTTCTCTTTGTATGTGTTCAACTCAATGCTCAAACCTCCGCCTCTTATATTCAAAAGAGTTCGGCTTATTCCTCAGGATCAGGTTCAACGTCGAGTGCTTCTTACAAACTTCATGGAACACTCGGCCAATCATTTATAGGCGCTGTTAACTCTACGAGTTACAATTCGCAAGTGGGGTTTGAATCGAACTTGATCAACCAATCGTACGATCTTACGTTATCTAATCTCACGCTCAATCCATCAAGTGTTGTTAGGGGTAATGATATCACCGCTTTTTTTACAGTTAGAAATATCGGCAGCGCATCAGAAGACAGTAACGTAACAGTGGCCGGCTATTTGTCGGTTAATCCAACGTATGAAAATACCGATCAGCAAGTTTTATCTGCCACGGTTGTTGCTTCATCACTTGCCGCAAGCACCGACCTTCCGATTACGGGCGGACTCAAAATAACCATTCCAGCAACGGTAGCCCCTGGCTCGTATTTCATCGTGTTGGTTGTTGCAACCGATAACTCAAAAATCGAGAGTAATGTAAACAACAACGCGATATCATCTAGTCTCTCGGTTACAACTCCTGGCAACGACACATCACCACCAACAATATTTCCGGTGCCAGCAGCAGCTTTTTCGGCAAACTTGAATGTAAGTGTAACAGTCACCGACGATAAAGCAGTGAATTGGGTACGATTCATTCATCGACCGATTATAGGCACCGATTATGATTCGGTTACTCTTACCGGAAATGGCTCATCATTTACAGTTTCGTTGCAGGAAGGCTGGGCAGATCAACTTGGTGTAGAAGGATATTTCAGAGCGAGTGACAATGCAGGTAACATCGCCAAGTCAAGTAAGATTTATTGGTATCGTCAAGCAGATCCAAACACTATAATTCCATTCACTTCAAACTTTGGTGGTACTATGGATTCCTATGCCATGTTTTCAATTCCGTATGATCTTGAAAGCAAAGGGATAACAAGCGTTTTTGATGAACTAAGCGAAGGGCGATACGATAAATCGATTTGGCGAGTATTTCATTATCAATCTGATTCCTACAAGGAAAATGAAACGATGACTATACAGCCGGGAAGTGGATATTGGATTAACATGAAAACTAAAACAGATGTTGCTATTGGCGCTGGCTCTGTAGTGAAAAAAAATCAGAATGAAGTATTTTCAATGACTTTGGATAAAGGTTGGAACCAAATAGGAAATCCTTACCCTTTCAATATTGACTGGCCATCAATCAAATCAGCAAATCCAAATGCAGGATTAAATTCACTTTGGTTGTTTGAGTCAGGTCAATATACTTCTAAGGATGTTCTTGCTACTTGGAAAGGCGCCTTTGTGTTCAGCGATAACGGTGGCCAAATAGTAATTCCTATAAGTAGCAAAACTAATGCAGGAGGAAGAATAACGAAGAATGGAATGGAAGCAACTCTTGATAATGACCGTTGGCTTTTGCCGATGACTATGAGTTTCAATGATATTTCTCAAACGAGCGCAGTTGGTATGCATCCTGAAGCCTCAACCTCTAAAGATAAATTTGATGAAATGACTATTCCTCGATTTATGGAATATTTGGAAATGAAGTCTACACACAACGAATTCTTCTCTCCGTATTTCTCAACTGACGTTGTTCCTACTGTAGATAAATACGAATGGACTTTCGAATTAGAAAGCTCTCAAAAAGAAGGAAACGTATCACTTGGGTGGGATCAATCAGCATTCGGCAAAGATCAATCGGCAATTATGTTAATTGATTTACTTGATGAAACATGGTTGGATATGAAAACTTCATCCGCATATAATTTTTCATGGAAGGATGGAAGAAAAATAAAAATCGCGTACTCAAGGGATGGAGTTGTTGATCCCGGCATCACCTTTGTTGGTCAGTCTTATCCAAATCCTTTTGTGAGTTCAGTTTCTATTCCTGTGCTGGTGAGTCCAGATCAGTTAAATGTTCAGATTAATATTTATGATCTCTTAGGTCATAAAGTGAAGACAGTTACTAATGTTTTTCAAAATCCGGGAATGCAAGTGGTGAATTGGGATGGTAAAGATGATTCAGGAAATGATGTGGCTGCCGGATTATTGATTTACAGATCGATGAATGCATCAAATTCGTCCGCTAAACGAATGGTTAAAAAATAACAGGTATGAAAAGTCTACTCTTAATTGTCTTTGTTGTTTTAGTAGTAGCTGCTCGGGCTCAAGAGTTTGCGATTAAAACGATTGAGCTTACCCCTGATAAAGTGATCATTCATTACGATCTCGTTGACAGTACAAAAAAAAGAACATACACTGTTCACATTTATTCATCACGCGACAACTTCTTGGCTCCGCTTACGAAAACTTCAGGCGACATTGGTTTGGAAGTAAAGCCTGGCAAAAACCGCAAGATCACTTGGAATTCGAAAGAAGAGTTGGGTAATTATTTTGAAGGAGACGTAGAGCTGGAAGTGCGAGGCAGGGTTTACATTCCTTTCATTCGATTTGACGGATTCAATGAAGTGAAGACAAGAAAAAGAGCAGTTCCTTTTTTAGTGAAGTGGAGTGGAGGCACTCAACAAAACATTCTGAATTTTCAGCTGTTTAAAAATGATAAGCTGGTTTATACGTTTCCTAACGTGCCCAACACACACGAGTATAAATTGACAATTCCATCCTCTGTCAAACCGGGAGATAGCTATTACTTGAAAGTATCCGACAGCAAGAATAAAGACCAACAGATGGTAAGTTCTAGATTTAATATAAAACGAAAGGTTCCATTGATGCTAAAGGCTTTACCTGTTCTCGCGTTGGGTGGAGCGGCTGTTGCTCTTGCCGGAGGCAGTAGCAGTGGATCGACTGATTTAAGTGTACCTCCATCTGTGCCTACAAATCACTAAAAAATATGAAATCGCTATTAACATTCATTTGCCTGCTAACCATAACTGGATGTTTTGGTCAAGGCTTTTCTGAAAAAACTAACGCGATCAAACTTTCTTACAAGGGGCAAACTGTCTCCACTACGTTACCTCAGATTGTTTGGGTTGTTCCAAAAATTGAGCGTTCCAATAGTATTGCTCAATCCATTGAAGTAGAAGCTGAGATTACCTCTAATATTCCTTTGAAGGAAGTAAGACTGGAGTTAACAAGTGGAGGTGATACGAAAACTAAACCGATCACTTTAGGCAAAGATGAATTCACGAAAAGTATCAAACAAAAAGTCACTCTACAGGATGGCGATAATATCATTCGTCTGGTTGCTATTAATACTAAAGGAGGAGAAGTTAGTAGCATACGCTCGGTGCTTACAGGAAAGGATGCTATAGCTGATGCTGTAGATGTGAATCGAAGAGACTACGCATTGATTATTGCCACAGACAATTATGATCATTGGGATGATTTAACAAATCCCGTGAATGATGGGAAGACAATTGAATCAATATTGAAAGACAAGTACGGATTTCAAACTGAGTTAGTGGCTAATCCGACTACTGATGATATTCTTTCTAAAATTTATGATTACAACACGCGAAAGTTCAATCCACAAGATCAGCTTTTTGTGTTCTTTGCCGGTCATGGCGCATTTGATGAAACGTTGGGCGAAGGTTATGTAGTGGCCAGCAATTCACTGCTGAATGATAAAGGAAGATCAAGTTACATTTCGCATATCTTGCTAAGGGAGCGATTGAACAATATTAAGTGCGAACATATTTTTTTGATGATGGATGTTTGCTTTGGTGGAACAATCGATCCTGTGTTGGCTAAAGCGAGGGCAGGAGAAGACATGGACGAGGCAACAGACAAACAATACTTAGTAAAGAAGCTGACAAAGACTACACGCAAATATCTCACGAGTGGAAGCAAAGAGTATGTTCCCGACGGTGCACCAGGTAAACATTCTCCTTTTGCTTCGAAATTTATTCTTGCATTGAAAGAAGTGGGAGGAGGCACTGGACGGATTCTTTCGCTATTGGAGCTTCGTACTTATTTCTTAAAGCTTGCCAGCGAACCTAGGTTTGGAAGTTTTGGAAAGGATGATCCAGCCAGCGACTTTGTTTTTGTTTCGAAGCAATAAACGTTAGTTTCTATTTTAATATCTTTTCGAAGCAAACACTATTTTCAATTCCAATGTACTGCCCGTAGTTGCGAATTCTCATGTATCCACATTTTTCATAAAGCCGAATGGCTTCAGGCTGCCGCTTACCAGTTTCTAAAACACAGGTTGTATACGATAATTCTTTCGCCCAACTTTCCAATGCCAATAAAATTTCAGCGGCAATTCCTTTTCCTCTAAGCTCTGGAGAAACATACATCCGTTTTACTTCCATTGTGTTAGCATCGAATTCTTTTATGGCTCCGCAAGCCAGTGGTGTGTTGTTGTCATAAGCCAACACTACGTATTTAATTTTGGCAATCTTGTTGAATTGAGAATAGAAAGAGTGATCATTACCATCGCGAACGGCCAATTCGCCGTCCAGTTTTTTGACAAGCTCTATAAAGTCGCGATTATCAGAATTGGTTTTTATTAACTTGATCATGAATTTTTTATTGTTAAAACAGCAATTCAAAATTATTTATTTGTAATTTAATCATGT
>DASYTA010000231.1:0-1824 GCA_036002745.1 Cyclobacteriaceae bacterium
GGAACAGGTGTAGACATTTGGCCTGCATCGAAATATGTATTTGACTCTGCCATAGAAAAAGCTTATAAAGGCAAGAGAAAAATCAACTGGAAAGAAGTGCTTGCTGGTGAGAAAGCTTTCAACAAAACCGGCAGCTGGATGCCCGATGAAACAATGGCTGCTTTCCGCGAATATTTGGTTGGTATTAAGGGTCCTTTGACTACACCTGTTGGCGGAGGAATTCGCTCATTGAACGTAGCACTTCGCCAAGATTTGGATTTGTATGCTTGCGTGCGTCCCGTACAATGGTTCAAGGGAGTCCCTTCACCAGTGAAAGAACCACACAAAACCAACATGACCATCTTCCGTGAAAACACGGAGGATATTTATGCAGGTATTGAATTTGAGGCGGGCAAAGAAGACAACAAGAAGTTCATGACCTACTTCAAGGATGCATTTCCTAAGATGTATAAAAAAATTCGTTTTCCTGAAACTTCCGGTATTGGTATCAAACCTGTTTCAAAAGAAGGAACAGAAAGATTGGTTCGTGCCGCAATAAAGTTCGCGATCGATCATAAGAAACCAAACGTTGCGTTAGTACACAAAGGGAACATCATGAAATTCACCGAAGGTGGTTTCCGCGATTGGGGTTATGCTTTAGCGAAGAATGAATTCGGTGGAAAAGAAATTGATGGAGGTCCATGGATGGAAATCAATGCCAACGGTCATAAGATCGTGGTAAAAGATTCGATCGCTGATGCCTTCTTGCAACAAATTCTTTTGCGTCCTGATGAATATTCTGTTGTAGCAACTCTTAATTTGAATGGAGACTACATTTCTGATGCACTTGCCGCTATTGTTGGTGGAATCGGGATCGCTCCAGGAGGAAACATCAACTACATCACAGGTCACGCGATCTTCGAAGCAACGCATGGCACTGCACCGAAGTATGCTGGCCAAGACAAAGTGAATCCAGGATCAGTGATTCTTTCTGGTGTGATGATGTTGGAATATTTAGGCTGGCAAGAAGCAGCGGATATGATTGTGAAGGGATTGGAAGGTGCTATCTCTGCGAAGAAAGTGACTTACGATTTCCATCGTCTGATGGAAGGAGCTACTTTATTGAAATGTTCGGAGTTTGGAAAAGAAGTAGTGAAGAACATGTAATCAAAACTTACAATAATGAAAAAGCTTCCTTTAACAGGGAAGCTTTTTTTGTTTGTGGAATTTAGTTACTATTTGTTTTTCTCGCTATAGGAAAACCAAGTTGATTACTATAATTGTTACCAATATCATTAACCAGGCGAAGGCAAGACGCAAATGCATCTTCAAAAAATCTTCATTTTGATTTTTTCTTATCCAAAAATAGCAGGCCTCCCGCACCCTAATACGAGATAGCCTGCTCAACCTTAAACCAAAAGGACTGTACTTATAATTCATAATAAATTTATCCACTTAAGTTTTTCAGAAAATCACTGATTCAATTCACATCAAGGACTCAGAAGCTTTCATGATCAGCTCGCTTGAATTCTTTGCATCGAACTTGAACCGTAGATTTTTACGATGACTTTCTACAGTATGTACACTGATGGAGAGGTGACCCGCAATTTCTTTAGACGAAAGGCCTTGGGCCAGTAGTCTCAAAACTTCTTTTTCCTTTGGTGTGATGTTGTTCATGGTTGACTTGCTTTTAAAACTCACCGTATGTTTTCCGAGCCTGTGGAGAGGTCTCTTATTGCTTCTTGTTTGGTTTTTAATTTGGCTTTCCCAACACCCTCACTCCGTCTTATTTTGGTTCCATCTTGTTTCGATTGATGAATTTCCGTAGTGCGAGTTGCGGATTGA
>DASYTA010000232.1:0-2972 GCA_036002745.1 Cyclobacteriaceae bacterium
GAAGTTGTTGCAACCCCGGGAGCTCACCTTCATCCAAAAGCATTAAATCAGCACTTTCTTTTAATGAAGGAAATTTTTCATTTAAGTATTGGGTGAAAGATTGTTTGTTAAGAGTGTGAAGCCGATTGTAAAGCAAGAGTACGACAAATAAACTCAACCCCGACAAAACGCAAACAAAGGTTTTAATAAATAAACTTTCAACTAAAAACCAATCAAGAATTGAATAGACCAAAAGAGAAACTCCTGCGGATTGTAAAAGAATTTCAGAATACCGGTATGACAGATATTTTCGCTGCAGCTTACTAAGTTTGTATAGTGCTTGCTCGTTCATTGATTTCTTTGATAAGCAATTACCCTTTCAATGATTAATAAAACAAGCAATAACCCAATCAAATAATTATCTGCTGACACATGTTGAATTGAAGCCTGAATTTCTTTGTCGCCTTCATTATTACTCCACGCTAAGGAATCAGAAACCATTCTTCTGTCAATAACATTTATTTTTCCCTCTACTTTTTCTTCAGTCAGTAATAGTGTTGCTAATTGTACTGTTAAATTGTCGTGAAGAGCCACCTCTTGATTTAATCTTTTAGTTATTGTCCATTGATTGAACCCTTCTTTTACAATCAATTCAATGATTGCCGAAGGCGCAATTCGAATAACATTTTTTGCTTTTACTCCATCAATTTTTTTGGAAGAAAGCCACAGACACCAATCGGTTTGCGTTGCTAATTCTTTTGAAGGATCTGTTTCAATTAATTTGATTTTGACAACTAGTAATTTTTCAATAGCGAGCAGGGCAGCCTTGATTATTTTCTTGTCGAAATTAAATTCCGAATCAGCCACTAGGACAATTTTAATTGTGTCCTCGGATATGATTGGAACAGGACACGTATTGGAGCTAATTTTTTCAGTTGAAAAATAAGTCTTGTCTGAGGATGAGTGACCTGTTAATAATATGGCGCTGTCTTTGCTAATTCGAACTGCCCTTATTGGAAAATCGACAGAAGAAGATGGTTGACTGATCCATCTGATATTTTCTGGAAGAGAAATTCTCAAGCCTTTAAAATGAGTAACGTTATTCTTAGAAAAGACAATGGCATCAGATAAATTCTTTTGTTTCAATTCTTCAACGAGTTGCCAGTAATTAACTTCAGTAGAAGCACCGCTACTGTCTTTTAATTTTGGAAACCCGTTTGCCAAGAGATGCAACGAGTAGTTATCGTCTTCTAAACTATCTAAGATCGAGGGGAGATTAGGATAGCCATGGAGTTCTTTTTCAACGATTACCCATTTTTCATTGCTTCGACTCGTACACTGCAGTCCACTAAGTAACAGCGAAAAAACGATGATCATTGCGCAGCGAAGAGCCAACAAAACAAGTTCATTTAATTTGATGCCTTTAAATTGTTGTGTGCTTGTTTCGACAACATGCCGCACGCTGCCCAACTTAATTACTTTTCCTTCCTTTCGACTTAGTAAATGAATGACAAGAGGAATCGCTAATCCTGCAAGAGAAAAAAGATATAGTGGATTGCTAAACATTAGCGAAGCAAGGCTTTTCGTTGGTGAAGAAAATTTCGTAATGCGATATCCACAGGCTCACTCATAAAAATGAGTTGATAGTTGATTTGCTTTTCCAACATCCACTTTCGTGAATTGCTAAGCCAGGTTTGTACACGTTGCAAATAATCATTCCGCTGTACTAAGGTATCGGCTTTCGTGCGAACGCCCGTCTCTAAATCTTCAAAAGTAAAAGAGCCATTAAAATCAAAATCAGTTTCGTGCTTTCCCATCAGATGAAAAACGATTACTTCATTACGTGTGGTTTTTAATTTTGAAATGAAGAATTGAAGATCTTCGGAATCATCATACAAGTCGGTAATGAATACAATCATCTCTTTGCTGTGATGATCAAACAATTGCTCCATACCATTTCCTTTCCTCCAGGTTCCCTCGCTTTTCAAATGGACTAATTCATTTAAAAAACGAATGAACTGTTGTTGCTCAAAGCGAGGCTGGACGGCTTTAATGTGTTTGTCGTTCACTGTGAATAGCCCGAGTGTGTCACTTTGTTTCCGTGCCAAGTAGCCTAAGGCAGCTGTCATCACCTTAGCATATTGAAGCTTGCTCAGTCCATCTTCTTCGTACGCCATCGAATTACTGGCGTCTATTATAAATTTTACTGTAATGTTGGTTTCAATCTCTGATTGCTTGATGTAGTAACGTTCGGATCGGGCGAACACTTTCCAATCCAGTTGACGAAGGTCATCGCCAGCCTGGTAATTTTTATACTGATTAAATTCTTGGCCTGCTCCTACCGATTGACTTTTGTTACTGCCACTCATGAACCCTTCCACGATGATACGCGCGATTAACTCCAATCCATCTACTGTGTTGAGGATTTCGGGTTTTAATAATTCTCGGATACGCGCATCCACGTGTTATAGGCTTTTTGACATGGCGATATTTTGTAGTAAGTGTTTGGTCACATCATCGGGATGAACCCTTTCGGCTTCAGCTTTGAAGTTCATTAAAATGCGATGCCGTAATACGGGATAGGCAACATGTCGTATGTCATCTTGCGTTACTGAAAAATTTCCATGAAGTAATGCTCGAGCTTTTGCCGTTAAGATCATAGCTTGCCCAGCGCGAGGACCTGCGCCCCAGCGAACCCATTCGTTTACAAAATCATTTTCTTTTTGACCAGGTCTTGTTGCTCTTACAATACGACTTACCCAATCAATCAACTCGGAATTGATGTGCACTTCGCGAACAAGTTTTTGAGCCTCTAAAATTTTATTTCCTTCAATCACATTTTTAATCGCCTCACCTTTCTTGCCCGTTGTATTCTCTAAGATCGAACGTTCTTCTTCCAGCGTTGGATAATCAACCTTTATGTAAAGAAGAAAACGATCAAGCTGCGCTTCAGGAAGCGGAAATGTTCCGGATTGTTCTATCGGATTTTGGGT
>DASYTA010000233.1:0-3945 GCA_036002745.1 Cyclobacteriaceae bacterium
GCGAAGAAATACATAAGGTTCCTCGGCGAGCAAATGGATCATGTAACCATGTTTGCATATCTAAAGAACGATGCCATTGAATGGGCCTTTTATAATCAGAAAACAAAAAAGATAAAAACTGAACAGATTGCCAAGACTTCCATTATCAAAGCTTGCGACCCATATTTTAAATGGTTTGAGTCGAAGCGGATAAACATGGACTATTATAGAATACTTAACGATCTCGATACGCCAGCTGGAAGGTGGCTACTTGGCAACATCAATTTTGATGATGAATGGGAATTTTGGAAATATCTGGGAGTAGGTAAAGTGGAAGTACCCAACAAAGAATTATTTGTGAGTGTTCGTGAAGAAGGATTCCCGATTGATTTTAATATGGCTGACTTTGAATTGCTAATAGTGAATGAAAAGACGGCCAACCTATTTAGCAAGGAAGAAGTTCAGTTAATTCCAATAAAAATTAAAGGCTACACTACTAAGAACCCTTATTTTTTAGTAACCCTAATAAACGAGCTTGATTGCGTTGACGAAGAAAAATCTGTTTTTGATAAATGGGAACCCAATAACGACGTACGGCCTGATAAAGCGGGGCAATACAAAACATTTTATAAGCTCGTAGTGGATACAAACCGATGTAACGGCCTGGATATTTTTAGGATAAAAGACTATCACAGCATTATCGTTGTGAGTGATAAATTGAAATCTGTTTTTGAAAAAAATAATATCAGTGGAATAAAGTATAAGAAGGTCACTTGAAATTCATCACTTCCCGCAAGCTCAGCCTTTGGAACTCACTTCAATCCATACCGATCAATCAAAAACACCAACGCAGCCATTGAAGCAGCGCCCATCTCTAGCTCGCGTTTGCTTACTTTATCGAAAGTATCTTGAGGTGTGTGATGATAATCAAAGTAACGTTGGGAATCAGGATAGTAACCGATCATGGCTGTGCCTGATGCCGCGAGCGGACCGATGTCTGCGCCACCGCCTTCGTTATCAAAATCAGTAAGACCGTAAGGTTCTAACATTGACTTCCAACTTTTGATTTTATTTTTAACTACGTCATTCGCAGTCATGCTGAATCCGCGAGGAGTAAATCCACCTTCATCCGATTCGATGGCGGCAATATGGTTTTCATTTTTTGCTTTCGCGACTTCTGCATACTTACGTCCACCACGCAACCCGTTCTCTTCATTCATAAACATCACGGCACGAATTGTTCTCTTTGGTTTAATGCCAAGTGCTTTAAAAAGTCGTAGTACTTCAATAGATTGAACACAACCTGTGCCATCATCATGCGCTCCTTGCGCAAGATCCCACGAATCCAGGTGTCCACCGATGTCAATGATTTCATCCTTGTATTCTCCGCCATTGATTTGGCCGATTACATTGAATGACGGCGCATCGTCCAGCATCTCGCAATGCGTTTCAATGTACACTTGCAAATCTTTCTCTTCTTTCAAAAGCTTAGAAAGCAGTTCAGCATGTTTTGTGCTCACCGCTACAGCGGGAATTTTTTTAACATCGGGTTGATAACGAAGAGCTCCGGTGTGGGGATAGTCCTCGATATTAATTCCCATTGATCGAACAATGACAGCAACGGCTCCAAGTTTAGCAGCTTCTGATGCTCCACTGCCTCGCTGATCAACAGCGCCTCCGTATGCTGCGAACGTATGTATTTGATTGGGATCCATCGGCCTATTGAAGAAAATAATTTTTCCTTGCACAGCTTTCGCACCCAATTGTTTTAGTTCATCAAAACTTTTTACTTCAATAATAGAACCTCCAATTCCTGACGGGCCAGTGCCTATCGAATTTCCTAATGCGCAAACCGAAAGATCGATCGTGCCCATTTTTTTTGAATTAATGACACGCGTTATTTCTTTTTGTCCGCGTACCCAATGTGGCACCATGACTGGTTGTAACCACACGGAATCGAAGTCGTAGGTTTCCATCAGATGACGACTCCACTCAACAGCCGCAGCCGCTCCGGGTGAACCGGATAAACGTGGACCGATTTTCATACATAGATCACTCAGCATTTCATACGATTTACCATGGCTCAAGGCTTCATTGAAAATTTCTTTAATTCCCTGCTGATCTTGTGCAGTCTGGGCTTGAAGTGTGAGTGATAAACCAAAAAGGAGAAGGATCAGCAGTTTCTTCATAGTATTATTTTTTAATCGATGCCAATATTGCGAAACCAATTCAAAAAGAAAATATAATTTTTGCGCAAAGGTTTCTTCCCATGCTGTAAATGCCCGATCGACCGTTTGGTGACTGTTGGTAATATTCAAAATATTTCAGTCGACTCATGTTTGACTGATAAGTGGCATCAAGCACATTGTTCACTTGAATTTGAAACTGCCAATTCGTTTTTTGGGATTGATAGACGGTTGCACCAGCTGAAAGATTCAACAGCGTATAGCCGGGTGTCATTGTTTCAGTATTGTAAAGTTCGAGAAAGCGATTCTGCTTCGCATTAAAATCCATTTCAGCTGAAACATTCACACTCGATAACCATTTTGATTTTATTTCGAATTCCTGAGTAACGTTGCTCACCAAACGAGCTGGCGGTATGAAAGGAAGATATTCGCCTTGCTGTTTTTTATTTTCAAATAATGAATTTCTATTGAATCCGTAACACAACGCGAGTTGGTTATTGAGACTAAAACCATTAACGTTTTTTGGTTTCCATGAAAATGTTCCCTCCAATCCATAAAGTTGTGCTGTAGCTTGCTGATACTGAAATGTTTTGTTGCCTTGCGCATCGGTAAGCGGTTTGCCTTGTGCATCGGTAACTTGGTTCAGATAAATAAAGTTTTCTATGTTTTTATTGAATAGACTCACAGAAGCTGACACTTCAGAAAAATTCGCAAACAATCCAAAATCTTCTTGCCAACTGAACTCAGGAACAAAGTTTGGATTGCCGATATAAAGAATGTGTGCTCCCGCATCCAAACCATTCGAAGCAATTTCTGAAATGCTTGGAGCGCGATAACCGCGAGAAAAATTGAATTTCAGATTCAATACTTGACTAAGTTGGTAAGCCGATCCAATACTAAATGAAATGCCGTGAAACGATTGATTGATAGCGGGGAATTGTAATGTTGCTCCAACTGTGTCGGGTGGAGAAACTTGCCTATCAAAACCGGTTGAAGGATTTGTGCCAACATAAAAATCATAAGTAGAAATATTTCTCGCGTCTATCCGCAGACCTCCAATTACAGTCCAATTTTCTTTTTTCCATTTGGCTACGGCAAACGCTCCGAAATCTGTAAGGTCATAATTAGGTACCGGAAAGTTTGTCGCGTCTTTGTTCTTGTTATTTTGAAACATGCCATTGAATCCAAGAGAAGTTTCGATGTGAGCAAACTCAGGAGCGTTGTAACGAACGCTGTAATTAATGGTATTGAGCCGAAGATAAGTACCCGCTTGTTCTGTGGCTGTTGGGTGATTGAACTCTCTACGAATACTTTGCGTAAAAGCTGCGAGCACACTTACATCACCTTTTCCAATTTCATAGTGGCTGTTAACGTAAGCCCGATAATATTGAATGCGCTGATGCAATGGACTTAGTTCATAAGAATTCAATTCTGAATTTGATGCAATCGGTCGATTCTTGGTATCATCGTTGTCACCTTCATAAACCTGTTTCGTAAATTTTCTTGTGAGTGAATCGCGACTGCCATCCGGAATGCCTTGAAGATTATCGTAAAGAGAAAGATTAAAGTGAGAATATCCTGCGTGACTTTTGTATCCAATCAGTGTGGAAATATTTTTTTCTTGAAAGCCGGTATTGAACACTCGGCCATCAATTGAATTGGAATAATTTTTTGCGATACGATAAGAACCTCGCACTGCCCAAAGCCAATGCATATCTCCTGATGAAAGACGAAATCCATTTCCAATCAAGCCATTATTACTTTGGTATTCTGAGAGCCA
>DASYTA010000234.1:0-2102 GCA_036002745.1 Cyclobacteriaceae bacterium
AGCTACTTCATTGGCCTTATAATTAGAAGGAACGGTGACCTTTACAACTTGCCAGAAGTCATTGTAACCCATTTCGCCCGGCAGAACATCAATGATGTTTAACTGACCACTTACCGATGTGGATTCGCCTTCTCGAAACAGGACGTAGATCGGCGCAGGCATTGTAGGTTGGAGATCAAAATTATAATATTCCACATGTTGACCTTGTGTGCCCAATCCTTTCGTAATAAAAGGACCTTGATCAAAATTAACCGCAGCATTCGGAGCGGGCAGGCCGTTTGTCGCAGTTCTGACCTGGAGATGGCCGGCAGTCGCACTGAACCTGTCTACAGAAACTTTTTGTGCTGTTGTAATATCGTGAATTTTGACGGCGTCATCCTTGCTGCACGAACCCAACGCGAATAGTGATATAATCGCCAATGATAGAAAATGATTTTTTCTGAAATCTTTCATGTGTGTTAAATTTAATTTGCATCAAAATTCTACTTGGCATGTCACGGAAACCTCACAAGAGAGTAATCTTTTTCTTAAGAGGCCAAGGGAAGGGTAAACGAGAAAATAGTATTTCCATTTTTCTCACTTTGTACTTGAATGGCTGACTTATGGATTTCCAATATATTCTTAACAATGGCTAAGCCCAGACCTGTGCCTCTGGTAAGGTTAGTATTTTCCACTCTATAATATCGATCAAATATTTTCGGTAATTCATCCTTTGCAATTCCTGATCCTGAGTTCACTACACTGATATTGAGAAGCTTATCGGTCTCCTCAATCTTAACCTTGACTTCTCCATTCTTAGGTGTGTGGTTCATCGCATTGTCGACAAGATTTTGAAGGACTCTCTCAATCAAGCCAATGTCAGCGGTGACCAACAGCATTTTAGATGGTAGTTCCACTTCCAAATCAATATTTCTTTCCTGGGCCATCAGCATGTATTTCCGACTTAGATCTTGCAAAAGATCGATCATAGGAAATGAGTCCATTTTAGTTTTAATCTGCCTTGATTCTAGTTTTGAAAGCTCGAATAGATCATTCACGATACGCTTTAATCGCTCTGTGCTCTTGATGATTGTATTTAGGTATTCCTGCTGCTTGTGTGTATCAAGCGTGCCAAGTTTCATATTTAAAGTTTCAATGTAGCCATGAATTATTGAAATGGGTGTTCGTATGTCGTGTGAAATGTTTGCAATTAAATCTCTCCTAAGTTTGTCTACTTCTTTAAGTTCGTCCATGTTACGAAGTATGGTGTCTGCCATCTTATTTACGGTAACAGATAATTGGGCGAGCTCCCCGGTTGAACGAATGGGTATCCTTTCTTTTAAATCGCCTTCACTGAATTTTTTGACAGTCTCAATAATGCTTCGAAGAGACTTCATTAACACCCACAGCACAAGCAAACTAATGATAAAGGCTGCACCCAAAGTAAGCGTAAATGACTGCACACCAATTTTCAAGAGGTAACTTTCCTGTAGGGCTGTTGCAATGTTTTCAGACTCTTCGCTGGCAAGGACCAAATAAATATATCCTAAATGATTTCCGTTTTCATAAACATCAGCGGCGGAAAAGATTTTCGTTTTTCCCGGGTTCCGAGGATCATCTCCGTAAATTAATGACCGGCCTTTGTCACGCAGGAATTTTTTAATTGGTTCAATGGATATGTAGTGGAGTTTTACTTTTTTATCCAGAACTACAAAGGATAAGATTTTGCCTTGGGGGTCAAGAAGATACACTTCTATGGTTGGGTTGACAGCCATCATTGAATGCATGATCTTCCCAAGAGCTTCTTCATTTACTTTGCCATTTAAGAATGGTGTCACTTCTTGCAACATATAGTGCGCCACATTCGCATTTAATTTCTGAGTTGTCTCGTCCGAATAACGTTTCGCGAGGGATATGGTGATCACCGTGTAGCTTACACCAAGTAGCACAAGTATTAGCACGAAGAGCGATGCAATTTTCAAAAACAAACTTTCTTTTAGCTTAAAGAAGAAATTATTGAGTGTCATGCTGTAGGTTAATTTTTTCGATGGCCAACTCGTCATTAAACCGATAACCTACTGACCACGTGGTAAGGATATATCGGGGCTTAGTAAAATCGGGCT
>DASYTA010000235.1:0-9254 GCA_036002745.1 Cyclobacteriaceae bacterium
TAATTTCCGTAAGATTCCGGATTTGATATTTTTAAAAGCAAAAGTTTGAGTTTGTGTCAGTGCCTGATCAATCCAAACAAGGCCTTTGTCAAGATTGACATTATTTTGAAGTGCATAATTCGCTGCACTGGAGAAACCGAATGGCGTGAATCCTATTGTGCTCTTTAATTCTTCAGTTGCATTAGCCATCACAATTTCATCTACAGAAAATTCAATCACTACTGGAAATTGTTTTTTCTCCCAGTTAAGTACTAGCTCTCCCGAATTCTTCGTGAGGTTTATAAAATCGTAGGTGAGCAATTCAGTATTTGGAATTGAGCGAGCAGTAATTTTAGAACGAAGCAGGTCTTGGCTGGCGTTGTAAGAGAAACTTCCCCACGAGCGGTAGTCTTTCGAGAGAATTACTTCGCCTGAGTCGTCTGCGTTTATTACGAAGAACAATCCATAAATTCCTGCCGGAACAGCTTGCCCTCCAATTTTGGCAGGATGAGAAAATTCAATCGTAGTGTTTTCATTAGCACCTGCACGCCAAGGCGCAGCATTGACTGCACCCTGCACAGTCCATCCATAAGGTACTAGCTTGCCCCATACTTCACGACCTTTCACAGAGGGTCTCGAATATTTTATCGTAACTGTGGAGATACCAATGGTCTGAGAAACTTTTGCTGCAGGACTTGGTGTGCGTGGTGTAGTGATTTGTGCATAGATATTAGCTGATACGAATATTGCTAACAATAAGATGGCACATTTAATTGATGTTGGTGTTTTCATTTGGGTTGGGATTAGATTTAAACTTTTTACGGAGGCCCTATAAAAAAGTCTTGATCCAATTCCAAAATACACCGCGTTGGAGGAGATCAATTGCTAACGCAACCAGCGGTACTCTAATGATACGAACGATTATGAGAAGGAGAGGGACAGTCTTTAAGAATCAATATTTCTTTCGAACTTTCTTAGGCGAATAATTTTCGTATTTCTTTCCTTTAATAATGTCACCTTCATCAGGTTGATAAGAGTCGCCTTGTTTGTTTTGTGATCCTTTTTCTTTTGCAACGCTTTTATCCTTTTTATCAAAGCCAATCACAAAATTTAAACCAAGGCGTACATTAAAAAACTTTGTTTGACTCACAAAGCTGTTAACATCTTTAACCATCGAGGCGCCCAACAGATTATCGCCAACAATATATAATTGAATAGGTGAGAGATTTAGCGACATGCCAAATCCAAAGTTGTTGTAGGTATTGCTCACCATTGAGTAGCTGGCAGCTGCGCTGAATACTTTTCCAAAATGTTTATTAACCCCAAGTGTCAAGCTGGCAGAAAGTCGTTCTCTGAATTTCTCAGCGTAGAAAACTCCTCCTACGGTGAAGTTTTTTGGGAACTCATACATGCCGGTCAAATACATTTTTCCCGGTAGTGGTGTATTATAAGAATTGATTGATCCTTCTTTTACTTTAAATCTATTTTGAAGGCTATCGCCTAATGAGCTCAGATAGCTGTTGTCTCCATTGAGAACTTTGCTCAGATCCACGCCCTGAAAAGTATAGCTCGCTTTCGCTGGATCAAGAGTATAACCATACGTGTTATTCTTCCAGCGAATTGAGCCGAGGTCGATCAAGCTCGCGCCTACCGTGAGGCGATCAAAAATTTTATACGTTGCGCCAATATCCATGGCGAGCCCATAATTGCTGAAGTACTTGCCGATATTGCTGCCTAGGTCGTAATTGGATTGTGTGAAGTTATTGATGCCGGATGTACGCACGTCCATGCCAGCCTTGGCGGTAAGTGCGTAAGTTGATTTGTCGGTTGTGAGGTTTAATGTAGAACTTTCTGTAGTTACGTTAGTCAGACCGTTTATATATTTTATTCGCACGCCAACAGTTAATTTACTATTGACTTTATATGCTCCACCTAAGGCCGTTTCAATCAAAGAAAATGATTCGGCTTTGGGAGAGAGTGTTTCAGTTGTGCCGATAGATGTTGTATTTCCATTAACAAAAACTTGCACTAAATCTTTTGGAACCATTTCGCGGCTGTATGCTTTAGCAGTTGAATTAAGAGTTACATACAATTTCGAATTGATCCTTATTCCAAGCCTTAATAGATCTACTTGCAAAGCTTGTGTAATATAATTTTTTGGTTTCAGTGCTCCGTTCAATTTTGAGAGATCAGCTTTGACCGAATCATTTACATGACTTACCATGTCATTATAAGAAAATGCATTGTTTGCGTAATAGCCCATGATAGATGAGCCAGGAAGGCCGATCGAAATTTTATATTTTGGGATGAACGCAGGATTGTTGACGACAACCTGTGGTAAACTGTTCATGAATGTTAGCGTGCCTTCACTTTGGGCGCTTAGCTGGCTCCACTTGAGACAGATTATCGCTAGAAATAAGAGAATTCGATTTTTCATCAGAGGTTGTCGCTAAGTTTAAAAGTGACACGGAGCCCAAGATTCAATTTGATTTTGTACTGCGATTTGAATTGGACGTCAACCGGTGATCCGCTGGAGTTTCGGGAGGTCTGCAACTTTGATTTTACAATCAATTTTTTCGCTTTAAAGATTTTTGAAATCTTATCGTTTACGAGCGGATACGAAGTGTCCACTACGCCAGGCGACTGAAGTTCGCCGTTACTGTCAACGGTACTTCCTACCACTATTTTCGTTTGTGATGAGGTAAGCAGCGAATCGATAAAATGATATTTTGCATCAGTGAGGATGAACTGCATCTTGGCATCTAACGGAAGTTGATTAGTGACAAATACTTTGAGTGAAGCTGAATCGATAGTGGTTTGATCTACATCACCAAGGTCAATGTCCATGGTGTCAGCCAAAACGATGTTAGATGCCTGACCATACATTGGGATTTCAATGTGAAGCTTAACACGCATCTGACTTGTGTCGGCCATGAAATTTTTTCCTGATGCGAATCCAGCATTGATATGACCCGATACTTGATAATAAAATTGATCGGGTGCAAAGTTTACGAGTTGAGCCACATTGGTTACAGTCACAGGAGTAGTGGCTGAGGTGCCTAACGTTGTCGGAGCTGTAATTGCAATTGGGCTTGCGGGATTAGTCTGAACCTGAATAGATGTTCCGTCGTGTTTGCGTGCTTCCAATTTTGAAAATGAGACGGCTAGCGGGACGCCATAGTCGCTGACGACATTAATGTTGAATACCGGTTTAGCAAATGAAACTGTGGCTCCATTCTCGAAGGAGGTGCCGAATGCACCAATGTCAATAATCTGCGCAGGAGGATTAGCTATTTGATTACCAAAAAAACCTTCGATATAATTGAAGTCTATCCCAGCAAAAGAAATTGTGGTATTTAAATTAGTTCCAGCAGGAATGGTGACAGGCGTTGTGTTCTGTTTTATAATCAATGTAAGCTGTAAGGTAAACTTGTTGGCTACAGCACTTTTAAAAGTATAACCGACAAGGGAAATTGAACCGGAACCTGAAACTTCTTGCAAAAAACTACTGCCGTTACTTGAAATAAATTCGGGTATGGCTATCCGAACAGCGTATTTGAAATTTGGGTTGGCCGGCGAAAGCACCGCATTGTAAGTGAGCGTGCCAGACTTAAATCCTATTTCATTAAGTTTTTCTGGGGAGATTCCCAAGTCAATTGGGTTGGAGATCGAAGTAGATACGACATCGTTTGGGTTTGCCGGATACGTTCCCGGTGGCACAGGAAGTTGAGTGATTGTATTTCCTACGTTTGGGATGTTAACGAGGTTGCGAATGTCTTTAGAGAGAAGGGCCTGATCATAAGAGAGGTAAACAAGACCATCGGACTTAACTTTTATTTGAGCTGAGTCACTCTTCTTAATGAGATCCATGATGGAAAGATCACCAAAGGCGAGTGGTAGCGCCAATGTAGGGTTCGCTTTCACTCCCTTTATTTGGAAGTCGCGGTCACTGAAAGTGCATGACAATAGAAGGAAGGCATACGCCAACCAAACGCCAACTATAGATTTCATGATCAATTTTTAATTCTTACATCACTCAAAATTTCTTGCTAACTGGTGCTTGAAGTATCAAGCATGTTTTGAAGCATTAAGCTTTTGAATTAACGAAGCAAATTATGCTCTATTGCTTTATCTTTTATCAGCTAAAATTGTAACCTTTTTATGTAATTATACTCACATAAATGGGTGATGGAAATACAAAATTAAACGCTCGAAGGTATATAAAATTTTTTATGACCCGCAGAACGCAAGTTCATTTGAATGGCAGCAATCGGAGCTGTGGTTTCTCCATTAACGGGGCTTTCTTTGAGAAAAAAGACACATGCTCATCCCTGTAATGATAATAATTTGATCTTACTGGCTTGACGTTTGGCTAAACTTTTAGCCGTTAGTTCGAGGGTTTAGATGACCTTATCATTCCAATGAAAATCTTAACTGTAGAGGACGAATTTAACCTTCTTGAAAGTATACAAGAGTATTTGATGAAGGAGAATTACGAGTGTGATGGAGCTTCAAGTTTAACAGAAGGAATTGAGAGGATCAGTAACGACCGATACGATTGCATTTTATTGGACATTACGTTGCCCGATGGTAATGGTCTTAAACTCTTAGATCGGATTGCGGAACAAATCGAACCGCCAACTGTAATAATTATTTCTGCGAAAAACTCTCTTGATGATAAAATCGCCGGACTTGATTTAGGTGCAGATGATTATCTCACTAAACCTTTTCATTTGTCAGAACTAAATTCAAGGATCAAAGCTGTAGCAAGAAGAAAAGGTAATAAAAGCCAAAAATATCTTGTTGTTGGTAATGTTTCGTTTGATTTGATTAATAACCAGGCGTTGATCGATGAAAAGTCAATCAACCTGACAAAAAAAGAGTTTGATATTTTGTTTTACCTCGCTGAGAATCGTGATCGTGTGCTATCAAAGTCAATGCTTGTAAAACATATTTGGGGCGACACGATTTATCAAGAACAATCTTTCAATTTTCTATTCAGCCATATTAAAAACATAAAGAATAAACTGCGTTATAGAAATGCACTTCTTTCAATACGTACAGTCTACGGCCTAGGGTATCAGCTTCGAAGCGATTTACAAGAAAGCGCATGAGGCTTTTATCGATTACCAATCGCTACTATCTGGGTCTGCTTATTATTCTGTTGATGGTTTGGTCTGCTCTATTCTATTGGGTTCTTCAATATGAGGTTTACGAAAATGTTGATGAAGTTTTAGCATACCGAAAAAACTTACTAGTCGATCAAATAAAAAAGAACGGTGAGTTGCCAATCGTGGATCAATATCATGATTTTGTTATCATGGAAGTAAATAATGTTCCTCCCAATTTTAAAGATGCATTTCAAGATACATTAGTTCACAAATGGCGTAAAAGCTTTGACGAATACAGACGAATTACATCATACTTTGAATTGAATGAAAAATTCTATAGAGTAAGTTACACTCTTCCTCATATGGAGCATGATGAGATGATTGAAACGATGGCATACACATTACCAATTTTCTTAGCGATGCTTCTCATTGGTTATTCAGTGATGGTAACGCAGTTGAATAAAAGAGTGTGGCGTCCATTTTATTCTATCCTTAGCAAGTTTAATGCGTTTAGCCTCGAGTCTGCAAAAGGAATTGATTTTGATCACGCTTCTGTAAAGGAATTTAGAGAGTTACAACAAGGTGTTAAAGATCTTACTGACCGAAGCATCAATTCTTATCTCCAGCAAAAGCAATTTACCGAAAATGCTTCTCATGAGATTCAAACACCATTGGCAATCATTCAAGCAAAACTTGAATTGCTTCTGCAGGATGCCGTAACTCAAAGGCAGTCTGAAATTTTAGAAGATGTTTTCTTAGCGGTTGATCGGCTTTCAAAAATAAATGAAACTCTTCTTTTGCTAACTAAAATTGAAAACAATCAATTTCCTGAAAAGAGTGAAATAAAAATTAAACCAGTTATTGAAGATCTCCTTCCTTATTTTGATGAGCAGGCGTCCAAGTATAATATCCAAGTAAATGTTGAAATTGAAAATGACGAGAGTCTTGAGACAAATGGTCCCTTGTTTTCTATCCTTATTGCCAACTTATTAAAAAACGCGTTTGTTCATAATTTATTGAATGGAAAAATAAGGATTTGCACAAAAGCCAGAGTCTTGGAAATCAGTAACACCGGACCCGAATTAAATGTTAAACCAGAAAAATTATTTGAACGATTTTATACGCAAGCTGCAGGAAAGGGTGGAGCTGGATTAGGTTTGGCGCTGGTAAAAGGAATTTGCACGATCAATCATTGGGGAATTAGCTACACACAAACTGACGGGCTTCACAAGATTGTTATTGACTACTCTGAGGTCAATAATTTAAAATAAGTACGAGTCATTTTTGATTTCCGGATTTAAAGTGAAGCAAACACTAATTCACATTTAAAACAGAAATTAATAAAGATATCATCATTTGCATAATACTTACAGGCAATGTTCGCTCTTCATTTTTGTCAACATGATGAAAAGAATAAGATACACCTCTCTACTGATTTTAATTTCAGTTACAGGATTTTCTCAATCAATCAACACGCCAACAATACCTGCGGTGCTGAGCGGTCTATCTTACAATGCTGATGGCAAATTGGTGCTGATAAAAGATGATCAGCGCTATGTTGATGTTGAAAAGAAAGACATGTATGCTCTTTCTAAAATGATAGGAAGTCCTACTGGCACGGAGACAGGAATATCTCTGGATATTCAGATGCCTGATTTTGATGGAACTGTTGCATATGGACCGTATATAGAAACTGCAAAATATCCTACTGTTGCGTTTTTGCCACGAGATGTTAAAATGGTTAACGGAAAGGCGTTGCTTGAATTT
Organism: Cyclobacteriaceae bacterium; assembly: GCA_036002745.1. Lineage (GTDB taxonomy): Bacteria > Bacteroidota > Bacteroidia > Cytophagales > Cyclobacteriaceae > ELB16-189. Next base: position 6,858 of record DASYTA010000235.1, read on the forward strand.
AAAAAAGTGTTTGCCAAAGCAAATGATTTTTACCGATTTCAAGACAAGCAAAAAGGAATTATTGGTTATCGAATAATGGATGTTGCTGGTAAAATAATTTACGAAGGTCGAGTCGCCTTTAAAGGCAATGGTCCTTATGAAGTTCTTCCAACAATTATAGAAGGCCCAATGATCAATGAACTTAATGGAGAAGGTTGTGTAATCTCATTCGAAACTCAACTTCCAATAAAAACGACTATTGAAGTTGGCGGAAAAACTTTTGCCGATGGTGGTGCATCAACTCATCATGAAATAAAAATTGCTGGCCTTCAAGCATCTAAGGAATACACGTACACCATATCCTATGGTGAAAGAATGGATAAACACATTTTCAAGACAGCAAATAGTGAAGGTGGCAGGAAGCCTTTTACTTTTGCTTTTGCATCTGCTAACCGCGCCACTACCGGTGGAGGAGAACGTGATTTCTTTGGAGTGAACTATCAGACTACTCGTTCGATCATGGCACTCGCAGCGATGAAGAATGCCGCCTTCATGATGTGTATCGGAGATTTTACTAATGGGGGCAACCCAACAGAAGACGGCCACATGATGGAGTACGTTAATTTTAAAAGAGCCCTAGAGCCTTGGTGGTCCACACTACCGGTGTATGTTGGTTTTGGCGATCATGAGCCAAGCAAAAAGTCATTGACGAACGCTGAATTTAGAAAATCGAAATCAATCGAATCATTTCCATACGCTACACATTCTGGAGAAGCAACTTTTGCAAAATCTTTTGTGAACCCCAAGAATGGCCCGCAGAGTGAAGACGGTGCAAGTTACGATCCCAATCCTTCATCAGAAGATTTTCCAACCTACCTGGAAAATGTTTACTACTACACCTATGATAATGTTGGGATCATTGTGTTGAACACAGAGTATTGGGAAAGTAAAGATCCATCGGCTACGAGTGGCTGCCCAGAAGGTTATATTATGGACCAACAAACAAAGTGGCTAAAGGAAACCGTTGATAAAATGGAATCGAATACGAACATCGATCACATTTTTGTAGCCATACATGGAGCTGCTTTTCCTAACGGAGACCATTTGCCGGATGCTATGTGGTGGAATGGTGATAACACAAGTAGAGCGTGGGTATCGGGTAAAACACTTTCGAAAGGTGCGATCGAGAGAAGGGATGAGATTCTGGATATTTGTGTGAACAAGAGCAAGAAATTTCTATCGTTCATTTCTGGTGATGAACACAATTTCTCTTTTCTTGAGGTTACTCCTGAAACTCAAATTTATCTGGAAAAATATACTGGCCCGAAAATAAAGTTAACACGTTCGTTTTTCAATATTAATAATGGAGGGGGTGGCTCCGCTCCTTATGGTTTACTACCAAGCCCATGGAGCAATCAATATAAATTTTTTACCGAGCCTCCGGTTATGGCATACATTTCAGTCGACGGCAAGAAGGTAACACTCAATGCGATGAGTGCAGATACCTTTGACACAATTTGCAAAGATGTGAAGCTAAGGTAGAAGCCTTCTTTCGAAGGTTTCTACTTTAAACAGAATCTCTCCAGAAAGAGATAACAATTGAATAAAATCAAATTGTCTTTTGATGACTGCGTTTGCATTTACCTTTCCGCTTCTAATATTATAATTCATGAAAACATTTATCTCACTACTTTTTGTTTTGACATCTTTCTTTTTCGCTGAAGCGCAAAATCCTAACTACAAGCTCTTGAAAAAAATATCGTTGGATGGTGACGGAAAGTGGGATTACCTTAAAATGGATGGCGAACGCGAGCGCCTCTTTGTTTCGCATCAAGATCGAGTGCATGTGATTGATTTGAAGACTGACAAAGCTATTGGCGAGATCAAAGATTTGAAAGGTGTTCATGGCATTGCTTTGGCAAAGGATTTAGAGAAAGGATATATCTCTAATGGCACAGATAATTCGATAACTGTTTTTGACTACAATACATTTAAGGTTTTGAAAACTTTGACTGTTGTCGGCAAGAAAGCCGATGCCATTACATACGATGCTTTCACTAAGCAGATATTTGTATTCAACAATGGCAGCGGCAATGCCGTTGTGATCAATACTTCAACAGATGAAGTGGTCGGTACTATTGAAGTTGGTGGTGCACCAGAATTTGCTGTGAGTGATGGAAAGGGTACGCTCTTCAATAACAACGAAGACACCAACGAAGTAACAGTTATTGATACTAAGTCTTTGAAAGTAAAAAATCATTTTTCGTTGTTGCCCAATGCAGTAGCAACAGGTCTTGCTATCGATGTTGCAAACAACAGATTGTTTTCAGGTTGCCGCAAAACAAAATCTCTGGTAGTGCTGGATGCGAGCACAGGCAAGATTATTCAAACTTTGCCCATCGGTGGGGGAGTTGATGC
>DASYTA010000236.1:0-3259 GCA_036002745.1 Cyclobacteriaceae bacterium
AAGAAGAAGCGGTACATGTAAAAAGTGTAAACCGAAGTGTTGAGGCAGACTTTCAAGCGAGGTTGGTTGGGGACAGATTCACCATTTCAATGAACAATAAGGTGAGCCAATATATCCTGGACACTTTGAGAAAATCAGTGGATCCTAATTCACACTTATCAAGATCAATGGATCGGGTAAGTAAGAGTGATCCCTACTTTCAAAAACTAGTGGAGGATAGAAAGAAAGTTCTCCAATGCATGGATATGATTCAGCTCAGGCGAAAACAGCAATATAAACTTGTGAGCTACCTGGTTGAATATCAAAAAGAATTTTTACTAGATCCGGAAAAAACACCGAAGCCTCTGCTTATGAAAGAGGTAGCTGAAAAATTTGGAATGAGTGAGTCTAGTATTTCACGGTTAGCAAGTAGAAAGGCAATTGAAATTGACGGCACAGTTCTTTCAATCCGAACTTTCTTTTCATTGGGCGTTAGAACAGATGACGGTAACAGACTTTCATATGAAGAAATGAACAAAGCCGTAAATAGCCTTATCAACAGTGAAGAAGTAGCTCAAAATGATTCAGACTTAGCTAAGGGTTTAAAGGAGGCTGGTATTAATGTGTCTGAAAACCAGGTTAAAAATATCAGGGAACAATTTGGGATTCCGGACAGAAATGAAAGGCAAGAAATTAATTCTTCACGCCAGCAATCCCTTGGTTTTTAATTTTCAAAGATAAACTGATTTGATATGTACGTAATCAATAGTCAGGGAGTAAGAGAAAGTATCCGGTTTGATAAAATTACCGATCGGGTAGAGGCCTTGTGTAAAGGACTGGATATCCGGGTGGAGCCGGTGAAACTTACCCGAAAGGTTGTTGATGGAATTAAAGACGGTATCACTACGCAGGAGATTGACAATTTAGCGGCTGAAACTGCCGCCTCCCTGATCACCGAGCACCCGGACTGGGGTAAACTTGCATCAAGGATTGCGGTTTCACGCCTTCATAAGAACACCCCAAATTCATTCCACAACGCTGTAAAACTACTCTATAATAATGTGAACATTGCCACTGGGCAACATGCTCCCATGGTGTCTGTTGATTTTTGGGAACTAGTAAAAAGTAATGCAGCGTTGCTGGACTCGATGGTTCAGCATGAGCTCGACTATAATTATGATTATTTCGGATTTCGGACACTAGAACGTTCCTATCTTCTGAAGGCAGGTGGCAAAATTGTTGAGCGTCCGCAATACCTATTATTAAGAGTTGCTCTCGGTATCCATGGCGATGATATTCCAGCAGCGCTGGAAACATATCGGTTAATGGCCGATAAGATGTTCACCCATGCAACCCCTACATTGTTTAACGCTGGCACTCCTAAGGCACAACTATCAAGCTGTTTTTTGGTTTCGATGAAGGATGACAGCATCGATGGCATCTACGATACACTTAAGCAATGCGCTAAGATCTCACAATCAGCAGGAGGAATAGGATTATCAATTCACAACATACGAGCAAAGGGTTCTTACATCAGAGGTACCGGTGGAGTCTCGAATGGCATTGTACCAATGTTGAGAAACTTCGATATGACCGCTCGTTATGTTGATCAGGGTGGAGGAAAACGCAAAGGATCTTTCGCAATCTACCTGGAACCATGGCATGCTGACGTCTATGAATTTCTTGAGTTGAAGAAAAATCACGGCAAGGAAGAACTGAGAGCTCGGGATTTATTTTATGCTCTTTGGATTCCTGATTTGTTTATGAAGCGTGTGGAGAGCAATGAGCAGTGGAGTTTGTTCTGCCCTAATGAATGCCCTGGATTAAATACGTTGTGGGGAAATGATTTTGAGCGGTTGTATGAAAAATATGAGAAAGAGGGGAGGGCAAGACGACAAGTTAAAGCTCAGGATTTATTTCTTGAAATCATCAAGGCTCAAATTGAAACAGGAAATCCGTATATGTTGTACAAGGATGCTGCAAATAGAAAATCAAATCATAAACACCTTGGAACAATCCAGTCATCTAATCTTTGTACGGAGATAATTGAATACACGTCTTCAGATGAAGTAGCTGTTTGTAATTTAGCCTCTATAGCGTTGCCCTCTTATGTTACGGAAGAAAATGAGTTCGATCATCAAAAACTTTATGAGATAACCAAGGTTGTCACAAAAAACCTCAACAAAATTATTGACCGGAATTTCTATCCTGTTCCCGAAGCAGAAAACTCAAATCGCCGCCATCGGCCTATCGGTATAGGAGTACAAGGCCTTGCTGATGTCTTCATGATGATGAAACTTCCATTTGAATCTGCAGCTGCCAGAAAATTGAACAAGGAAATTTTTGAAACAATTTATTTTGGAGCGTGCGAAGCAAGCATGGAGTTAGCGAAAGAGGAAGGTGTTTATGAATCCTACAAAGGATCTCCTATCTCAAAAGGGACCTTCCAATTTGATATGTGGAATATCAAACCTTCTTCCGGAAGGTGGCCATGGGAAGAGCTTCGAGTCAAAGTTAAGGACCATGGAGTTCGTAATTCTCTTTTGGTTGCTCCCATGCCGACAGCTTCTACGTCTCAGATCCTTGGTAACAATGAATGCTTCGAACCATATACTTCAAACCTTTACACCAGGAGAACATTAGCTGGTGAGTTTATTGTTGGGAATAGACACTTGGTTTCAGCGCTAAACGAAATTGGACTTTGGAGTGAAGAGATGCGGCAAAAACTTATCCGCGGGAATGGATCCATTCAAACCATTCCAGAAATACCACAGGATATAAAGGATGTTTTCCGCACGGTGTGGGAGATCCCGCAAAAAGCAATCATTGATATGAGTGCGGACAGAGGACCATACATCTGTCAAAGCCAGAGTTTAAATATTCATTTAACAAATCCGAATTTTGGAAAAATTACCTCGATGCATTTTTATGCATGGAAGGCCGGACTAAAAACGGGTATGTATTACTTACGAACCACAGCCGCCGCTGATGCCATAAAATTTACAGTGGGAAAAGAAGAAGTTAAAGTTATCAAAGGTGATGAAGAGACTGCTAACCAGTTGTTGATAACACAACAAAAGCAAAACGAAGCCGCTGTTATGTGTTCATTAGAGAACCCTGATTCTTGCGAAGCATGTGGAAGTTAAATAGCATATTAATTTGCGTAACCTGCCCTCTCTTTTTCAACAATGTCCATGGACACGGAAAGATGTTTGTGGGGCCATCTGATGTAGCTCAACAACGAGATCAAAAAGCTTGGCGTAAGACTCAAAAAACGATG
>DASYTA010000237.1:0-3031 GCA_036002745.1 Cyclobacteriaceae bacterium
GGGAAGCTAAAAATTACGCCCAGCTCAGGTGGCCTTGCAACCGCCCTTTACTCGTTCTTAGAAAATGAAAAGACCACTTCCGACCAATTTGGATCCTACTATTGGATCGGGGTTGCAGACATTCCCAAGAAAAAGTTTGAGCGTGCCTCCTCGGCCGATCAGCTAGTTGAAAACAACCTTGTCCTTCATCCAATTTTTTTGGAAGGGCGCTGCCATGATTTATTTTATAACGGATTCTGTAATTCGGTACTCTGGCCTTTGTTTCATTATTTTCCATCTTATGTGATCTATGATCAGCACTTTTTTGATGCCTATAAAACTGCTAACAACATATTAGCTGATCAAATAGCAGAATTGTATTCTCCTGGTGATGTCATCTGGATACATGATTATCATTTCATGCTGGCTCCTAAACTACTTCGAGAAAGACTACCAAATGCTACTATCGGCTTTTTTCTGCACGTTCCGTTTCCTTCGTTCGAGCTGTTCAGGATCCAACCAAAAAAATGGAGACTTGAAATTCTGGAAGGGCTTTTAGGAGCTGATGTTGTCGGGTTTCACACGGCTGATTATGTGCATCACTTTAATGAATCCGTCTTCCGGATGATCACTCAACAAAAACGCTATGGTTTAAAACCGTATGAACGGGGAGTTTTAGTGAAGGAATTTCCGATCAGCATTGACTATGGTAAATTTCAGAACGCCAGCAACCAACCTGTAATCAAAAGAGAAGTAAAGAAAATCAGGAACCGTTTTGGTAATTGTAAATTACTTCTTTCAGTTGACCGGTTAGATTACACAAAGGCAATTATCAATCGCTTGGAAAGTTTTGAACTTTTTCTTTCTAAAAATCCAGATTACAAAGAGAAGGTAACCTATCTGTTGCTGCTTGTTCCAACCCGTGACGGTGTTCTAAAATACCGGGAGAATAAAAAGGAAGTTGAGATGTTAATTAGCAGGATTAATGGCACATATGGTTTGCTTTCGTGGACTCCTATAATTTATCAGTACAAGTCGCTGGATTTCAAAAAGCTAGTTACCTTATACAGTGCTGCTGATATAGCGCTGGTAGTGCCAGTTAGGGATGGAATGAATCTGGTTGCCAAAGAATACATTGCCTCGCGTTCAACGCTCAGTGGCGTTTTAATTTTAAGCGAAACCGCCGGGTGTGCTAACGAGTTAAGGGATGCTATTTTGGTTAACCCTAATGACAGACATGAAGTGGCAGAGTCAATTTTACAGGCACTTCAACAACCGATGAGTGAGCAACGGATTAGAATTAACAAAATGCAAAGTCATCTGAAGAGGTATGATATTCGTCGGTGGGCAACCGAGTTTATTCAAAAACTTTCTACGGATCTCGTAGAGGTAATTAATGACCATTCTTAAATAATAAAACGAATGAAAAACATACTAGACAATAACGAAGAGATAGTCAGGTCATTTAGAAATGCGAATAGCAGGATATTTTTTATAGACTACGACGGAACATTGGCGCGATTACAAAATTCACCCTCATCAGCGTCTCCAACTCAAGAGATGAAGGAGATATTAATTAATCTTGGTAGCGATAGCCGCAATCGAGTTGTAGTCTTAAGTGGAAGAGAGAAGGAGACCTTACAGAGCTGGCTGGGAAATTTGCCTGTAACTTTGGCTGCGGAGCATGGTGGATTTTGTAAAGAGCAATTTGATGATTGGTACGATTTCTTTCAACTGCCAACGAATTGGATACCACATCTGTTTTCTTGTTTGCGTGCGTTGACTTTTGATTTCAGTGGATCATTTATCGAGCAGAAGAGTTATTCTCTTGTATGGCACTACAGAAGCATTGCTCATACATTAACAAGAGATGCTGTAAGGCAAGTGCGAGATGCTCTTTTATCAGTAAGGGAAAACCATGAATTCGAATTATACCAGGAAGATTGCGCCCTGGAAATTCGAACAGCCGGAGTTGATAAAGGGCGATTTGCAAAGAAATATATGCAACACAAAGAATACGATTTTATATTAGCCATGGGCGATGGCAAAACGGACGAAGATCTTTTCAAGGCCGTTGAGAAGGATGGCTATACTATTAAAGTAGGAGAGTGCTCAGATTCATCGGCAAAATATTTTATTGATAAGCAGGATAATGTATTAGCGATGCTAGGCCAACTAGCGAATGCTTCACTAAGATTATCTTAGTCGTTCCCGGTAATTTGTGAAAACCCTCGACTTCGATACAAAGCCAACATATTTCCCTTTATCTAAAACAGGAATATTCCAGACCCCGCTTTTGTCAAACTTTTCCATAATGACATTCATATCTTCATCAATATTAGAAGTGACGCGGGGTTTTTGCATCAGTTGATTAACAGAAATTGAGTCATACAGATTTGTGTTGAACATAATTTCCCGAATGTCCTCCAGAGCAATTATTCCGTGAAGATTCCCGTCAGCATCAACAATCGGATAAATATTTCTCTTGGAGTGTGAAACCGCGTCAGTCAGTGCCCTTAATGATGATCCCAATTTCACAGGAACAAAGTCCTTTTCAACAAATACGTCAAGTGACAACTGTGAAAGAATGTGGAGATCCTTGGTGAGTGGCTGTGATCCTGGATTTTGATAAAGCTTAGCTTCGTCCAATGAATATGGACTAAGATATTTTGAAACAGCAGTGCTGAGTGCAGAGACGATCATCAAAGGAATCATAAGTTCATAACCGCCAGTTATTTCGGCTATTAAGAAAATCGCTGTCAAAGGTGAATGAAAGATTCCAGTGAGCACACCGGCCATTGCCACCAAACAGAAATTAGAAGTTGGAAGGTTGGATAGGCCAAGCGTATTGTTTAAAAAAGCAAATGAGAAACCTAAGCATGCTCCAACTAAAAGTGAGGGAGCGAAATTCCCACCATTTCCACCTGCGCTTAAGGTAAATGATACGGCAAACACTTTTACAATTCCCACTAAGAGAATTGAGATGCCCAAGATCCAGCGCTCGTTGTTCGCCATCAAGTCACTGAGTGGACTGCCCTTAAAAAGTTGCTCG
>DASYTA010000238.1:0-10324 GCA_036002745.1 Cyclobacteriaceae bacterium
CGCGTAATGTCAACAGCCGCTTTGATCGAACTCACAAAAAGAAATTTGGAAGCATTGGATTTTAAAAATTCATCATAAATAAGCTTTGTTCCCTCAAAATTAACTCGGTAATAATCTTCTGGTTTGTACTGATTACTCAAATCATGGGCAATACCAGCTAAGTGAATCACGTAATTGATATTCAGTTTATCAAGTAATGCAGCTGAATAACCCTCGATAATTTCTAGGTTGTTGGAGTTAAACTGCTCTTTTGCCTTTACTACATCACGACTATGACCTATGATTTCATAATCCCGAAAGTTTGAGAAATAGTTTACCATGTTAGTACCCACAAAACCCGTCACTCCTGTAATCAATATTCGTTTCATCACGAATTGAAGAGTTCAAACAGTTTTATAAAATATTTTGGGTACACTTTGAAGACATTGGTGCGAATGCCATTCTCGCGGCAGCCGCGAATAATCTCATCATTTAAAATGATGTTACTCATTATACCACTAGAACTTACTCCTCCCTTGCGCATGGTCACCATATTGATAGGAAGATATTTGTATTTCAATTTATGCACATACAAAAATCGAATTAGCAATTCATAATCAGCGGCTATTTTATAGTCTGTCTTAAATAAACCGATTTGCTCGTAGTATTTTCTGCGAACAAAAAATGTAGGGTGAGCTGGCATAAATCCCCGGGCAAATTTTTCGGGAGACCATTTTGCCGACGAATACTTCCTAACCACCTTTTTAAGGTTATCAGGATCAACAAAAACAAGGTCACCAAATACTGCGTCGATAGTTGAGTCTTCAAAAGCAGCGACAACTTGTGTTATGATATTAGGTGCCGAATAGAAGTCATCAGAATTCAAGATCCCAACTATCTCCCCCGTGGCCATTTTGATCGCCTTGTTCATGGCATCATAAATTCCTTTGTCAGGCTCACTGATCCATTTGTCAATAAGGTCACCGTTAGCTTTAATGACTTCTTTTGTACCATCTGTGGAATTACCGTCAACGATTATGTACTCAATACTTTTATAATCTTGTGAGCGTACCGACTTAATCGAGTCGGCAACAGTGCCTGCTGAATTATAACAAACTGTGAGAAGCGAGATTTTCATTTCTTTTCTTCTACCTCTCAATCACACAATTCTCCAACACTAACATGTCCATCTGTGTTCTTAGATAACAATCCAAAGCTTCCTGTGGAGTATTGACAATCGGTTCGTTTTCGTTGAACGAAGTATTGAGCAAAATCGGTACGCCAGTTTTTTCCCTAAACTTATCGATGAGTGCATGATAACGAGGCGAGACCTCTTTTGATACGGTTTGCAACCGACCGGTGCCATCTACATGAGTAACGGCTGGAATAATATCTCGCTTTTCTTTACGGATGGGAAACACCTTTTCCATAAAAGGAACATCTTCAACCTTTTCAAAATACTCTCCTGTATATTCTTTAAGGATGGATGGCGCAAAAGGTCTGAAACTTTCTCTCCGTTTAATTCTTGAATTCAGAAGATCTTTAGCTTTCGGATTTCTCGGATCGGCAATAATAGACCTGGCACCTAATGCCCTAGGTCCAAACTCAGCCCGACCTGAGAACCAACCTACCACTCCTGGCTCAATCAGCTTGTCGATAATCTTATTGTACAACTCATCATCACTTAGTCGTTGGTATTTAATGTTGTTTTCCTTTAACATTTTTTCGATTTCTTCATTGGAAAATTTGCTGCCTGTATATGCCGAATAAATTGGCTTACCTCTTTTTTGTTTTAAAATGTGATTGTACACGTACAATGCACTCCCCATACTAATACCCGCGTCGTGACCAGCCGAGGGGATGTAAAGATTTTCAAACTTTGTCTTCTCAAGGATTTTTCCATTTGCCACTGAGTTTTGAGCAACACCACCTGCAATGCAAATATTTTTTAGTCCTGTTCTCGTTTGAAGATGATTTAAGATGTGCAAAATCAATTCTTCGCAGACCTTCTGAACACTTGCCGCCAGATCTTTGTGCTTTTGGGTCAAGTCCTCTCCAGCTTTTCTTTGCTCTCCAAAAACTTCCACGATTTTCCTTCCATACAAAGTTGAAATGACTGGCACATGGGTTGAATAGTCTAATTTGATTTCTGTGGTGCTGGCAAAATAGTCTACGTCCCAATCAAACAACCCGTTGGATGTAAAATGTAAAACCTTTCGTACCTCATCTGCAAAAATTGGTTTTCCATAAGGTGCTAGACCCATTACTTTATACTCATCACCATAGTGAGGAAAGCCGAGGTACTGCGTGAAGGCCGTGTAGAATAACCCTGCAGACACTGGGAAATCAACTGAGTCCAAAACTTGAATCTGATTTCCTTTTCCAACCGCAATCATAGTCGTGGTAAAATCTCCCGAACCATCGATGGATAATATTGCTGCTTCATCAAACGGGCTGGCAAAGAAGGCAGATGCTAAATGACTTCGGTGATGCTCGACATTAATAATTTTTGGCTTTATGACGGCTTCGGTTAAGCCGCTGATTGCTGCCAACTCACTTTCAATACTCGCCACTTTTTTTGAGTTCTTTAACCGATCGGAAATAAGCGTGTTCTTTTTTCCAATATTCTTCAATACGTACTGCACCTTCTTCCAAAATTTTGCTTTTGGATCGCGGCCGATGCAGACATAATCTACTTCCGATAGCGTTACTCCTGCTTCTCTCAAACAAAACTTCACCGCTTCGCTTGGGAATCCAGCCCAATGTTTTATTCTACGAAAGCGCTCCTCTTCAGTTGCTGCTATGAGAACTCCATCTTTAAAAATTGCTGCAGATGAATCTGCGTGATAGGCATTGAGGCCGAGAATGATCATATTTGGTTAGAAAATAATTCCAAGTATCGCGTTTTTAAATCATCAAAATCGAATTTCATTCGATAATAATTGAGCGCCGAAGCCGATGCGTTGTCAAAATCATGTTGGCCCCAATCTCGCATTTCTTTCAAAGCCTTATGCCATGCATCAAAATCCAATGGCAGAGAATAGCCCGCGTGATATTGACCAACATCATTCCACGGAGTTTTATCAGATATTAGTACCGGGCGTCCGCAGGCTAAAGTCTCAACAATTGCATGACCGAAGTTTTCTCCGTGCGTGGGTAAGACCAATACATGGTATTGGCTAATTGTTTCCTCCACCCCACTAGGATTTATTTCACCATGGTAAATTACCCTTCCTGAATTCGGAATATTCGAGATCACTTTTAGGCATTCTTGCCAATACACTTTGTCTTTTATCGGTCCGATTATATTGAGTTCAATATTATTTAAATCTGTAAGACGAAGTAATTCTAGAATAAATGACAAATTTTTTTTCTCGGCTATCAATGAAAAATAGACCAACTTCAATACACCAGGAATCTTTTCTATCGACTGAATTTTATCTCTGCTTAGTCGCGGAACATTAGGTATAATCGTCACCCGTTGGCTATGACCTATGTGAAGGTCAATATCATCGGCTTCCTGTCTGTCTGTAGCATGCCAAACTACTTTTTTAAATAATCCTGCTGTCTTAAGAAGTTCAATAAATATTTTCTTCTTCCAATACCTTTTTTTTAACGCACCGTGTTGTAACATCCCGCGCGGGCTTATCACCACTTTAAGTCGAAATCTATTTGAGAGCCAAAGTGGATAAATAAAATACCAAATGGAAAATACTCCATTAAGATATATAGTTGAATCTAAAGGCAAACTTTTTAGCGCCGTTTTTATACTGCGGCGATTTGAAGCGTACCACACCGGTGTATTATTCCAGGTCGTCCATTCATTTTTCTTAACGCCAATTATTTCCTTTTTCGAATGGTACACTATTGAACTGGTAAGTATATTTACTGACAGATTCGCTTTAGTAAGCTTCTCTAGGTTAGCTAACGACGTTATCGGGCCGCCTGCCGAAAAATCAGGATAATAGTGATCATATACCATCACCACGCTACTGTTTTTCATTTTTGATTTTTTCAATTTTGAAAAAAGCTGCCTTTACTTCCTCAAGCGGGATTTCTTGCATGCATATGTTATTGGTACATGTCTCCGAGAAACAAAGCGAGCAGTGAACCTGGTTATTTCTTATTGCAATATTCCCCTTTGGCGGGAACCACTTATTTTGAAAATCTCTCGAACTAAAAAGACCGATGACCGGCGTACCAACCGCATACGACAAATGCATTGGGCCAGTGTCATTTGATATGCACACCTGGCATTTCGATATCATTACAGCACTAACAACTGGAGTAGTCAGCCCACTAAATGAAACCACATTTTTGTTCACTACTAACTTTCGTCCGTTTTCCACATCTTCCACACCTCCTATAACGATTACCTTATAATTCATCGCCGTCAACCATTGGGCCAGCTCAACAAATCGATCAACAGGATACCGATTCTGCACCCGTTTCGCTCCAGGGACCAAGGCTACAATTTTCTGATCTGCGTTTGAAGGAAATGCTTCTGCAAGGAGCATTTCGGCATATTGGCGATCCACGTTCCGAATGTTAAGCGGATATTCGTTATGGAGTGGTAAAGTTATTCCATGGCTATTTAGTATCAAAAGAAGCCGTTGCGTTTCTGATACAAATACTAAATTACGTTCCTGTGTTTGCCGAAAGGTGAAACATGTATTTATTTGCCAGCCCCATCCACTCGCAATACCAGCCAGCCGGAAAAAGAACAAGTTTCTGAGTTCAGTGATAAAAGACACTTGATCTTGCGGTAGTTCTATAACTAAATCATACTTATTCTTCTTTATTATATTCCTTAATGTCAACAAATCGCTCGACGAATAGTCAATTACTTCATCAAATTGAGCTGTATCTAATAATGCTTTTAAAGAAATCAAACTGTTACCACCCGAATTGGTTAAAATATGGATGACCGCCTGTTGATAATGATTGCGTATAGCAGCCAATGCCGGAAATGCGCAGATAGAATCGCCAATGGAACCCGTACGAAAAACAAGAACTCTTCTTGGTGTCATCTCTCTACGAAAGAGGAGATAACAAAAAAAATTCAACATAACATTTTGAAGGGCTAGTATCCCATTTACATAAAAGATTTTCAATGCTGAAGACAAACTCAACGAAGTACTATTTTACAAGGACAAAATTAAGAAATGGTTTCAAGAAAAATTTTTGGATAAACCATACAACCAGGAAGTATAAAATAATTGAAGATACGGTTCGGTTAATAGATTGCTCAGCGATCTTAAACAAATAAATCATAGGCATAGTTAACGCAAAGCCAATCATTGGATATATACCCCATCGTAACACTTTGCGATACACCCATCCACAAAAGAGGCCAAAAAGAAAAATGGGAACATGCATTCCCCAGATACCAAAATCGACATAGCTTCCAGCAATCAGGGAGAGGCTGATTGAGGTATTCTTTTCATCTACTCCAAGTCCGGAGTATTCATTTAACTCCTTACTATCTGCTAGTATTTTTTTCTCCGGAAAAAAAAGCCTGGGCTGAAATGGCCTGACTAATCCTTCTAACCACAACGACCCATCTTCATAAGGTCTCTTTTTAGGCACGTAATTATAAACAGCATCTAGGGCGCCGATCCAACTCAGACGAGTTAATAATTTGTCGGCCCCTTTGTCAAGGTCGTTTTGTTTCACACCCGAAACCAATTCTATTAGTTTCGAATAGGCTTCTTCGCGGGAGACACGAATAGACTGAGCTCCAGAACCTTTGTTCAAAAAAGCCCGGTAATCTTCTTTCACTGCTGTCCAATAGGTACCTAAATAATACATAGAAATAACCACCCCAAACGCCAGCAACTTAATTGGAAAAGACTGACGAAAGAAGAAAACCCAATAGGCAAGGAATGAAAAATAAATAGGTTCTTTAAAGTGCGAAAAGAATGAAAAAAAACCTAAAGCAATATCAAGTAAAATGAGTAGGAGAAGTACTCCTTTCATTTTTTTTTGGACAAAAACGGCAGTGAATAATAAAAAAAACAAAGACCATTTGAATTGAGCTAGAATAAAGAGTGGTTGACTCAGGCCAGGTACTAGCCAAATTAATTTTTCTACAAGAAAGATTCCAAAGTAGATGATCAAATAGACACGAAATAAGCGACTAAGGTCAATTCGAAAAAAGAAAGATTTAATCTGCTCATAATTCAATTGTGGCATCCTGCGGACAACGCAATAAATTCCTAAAAAAAAGAAAAAAGATGAGATCATTCCCAGCGTGATAACCAAAGGTCGAGAAGAACTTAAATAGTCCAGATGAATAATATCCTTACCTTTTGCCAATCCATCGATTAACTGACCTTGGAAAAACAACCAAATCAAAAATGCAGAGAAAAGTAAGACCGGCGGTACTGATTTATTAAAAAAGAAATAAAGGAAGGCATACAACAACACCATTCCTGCAAAAAAAAGCAGTGAATCTTTTGATAAAAATGAAATTACTCCTGACGCTACAATAAATAGCCAATGACCAGTAATTGATAGCCCTGAGTGTTGTTTCCGTTCAATAACAGCCATTATCAAATTAGGTTAAGACCGCAACCAGTTTGGCAGTAGATTTCTCAATAGTAAAAAATTCGTTTGCTCTTTTCAGTGCAGCACGTCCCATCGCATGCCGTTGTTCAGGATGCAAAATTAAAAAACGCAAACCTCCTTCCAATTCTTTAAGATCATCGGGCGAAACCACAATGCCAGTGACATTGTGAATGACGATTTCGGAAAGGCCACCCATATTAGTACAAATAACGGGGATAGAAAAGAAAGCTGGTTCCAAAGCTGTTAGACCAAAGGACTCCATAATTAAGCTCGGAACGCAAACTATGTCAAGCTCTCCATAAATTTCATTCAATGAAGATAGCCTTCCTCTGAAATAGACTTGAGAGGAAATGCCTTCTGCCTTAACTAGATACTTTAGCTCACTCACGTATTTCTCAGCTCCTTCGCCTATGATATGTAATTCCACATTTCTTTTTTCTTTCAAGATCGGTGCTATAGCTTTTAACAGCATACCATGGCCTTTCCACTCGCCAACCTGCCCGACAATACCAACTTTTAATTTAGAGCTACTGTCAACTGCTGCCTTTGAATAGTCAATAACGGGAGGTTTTATTCCATTATAAACTAAAGCGACTTTTTCCGGGGGTATGCCTAAAGAAGTAAAGCTCTTGACAATAAAGTCTGACACGCCAATGAATAAATGGACTCTCTTTTTAAATAAACGAAATAACCATTTATAAAAAGGGGAAGGAGAAAAAAAATCGTGTACATAAAATACGTTTTTAGAATTACCTAAAACTGGATAAAGCAAGAATACATGATGAAAATTGGTGTGTAAAACGACATCAGGCCTATATCGATTCAGCAAATTCATATATTTCCACCAGAGCGAAGGAATATAGACGAGTTGATGGAGTGTCATTCTTATCGCTGAAAAATTTATTGTTTTGCTAATAAATCCGAGACGAAGCTTTATGAAAGGAATGTTTGCATTTGCAAGCATTAATTCGAATTCCTTTGATCCCCATGATGCCATCACACAGAACACCTCATGCCCTATTGCTCGTAACTGAATGATCGTCGCAAAAGTTTGCCTCTCTTTACCTGAGACTATTCCGGCACCACAAATAATTATAATTTTCAATCGAACGTATTTTTATAAACCCGATACTCTTCTCGCCAGGTACTTCGAAAATCGATGAGAGGGTTCCTCCACAATCAAGTAAACAATAAATGCCAGCAACAATGTTACAAGAATAAAAAATGAATAAGTAAAGATGTTCACTTTTATGTAGTGTAAAATGAAGTAGACAGCTAATCCATGAATAAGGTAAAGTGAATAGGAAAATTTTCCGGCCCATTCCATTAGCCGGACAGAACGGTGGCTTCTGAAATAGATAATCTCATTTTCAAGCCAGTAAGTCAGCACAAATGCAAAGAAGTTAAGCGTTATGATATAGCTGACAAACCAATGAGATTTTAACCCGACCAAAAGAATTGAAAAAATCAGCATTAAGACCCTGACAAAATTAACCTTCACTGTTGAAACGTATCGGGTTACTGAATCGATGCGGTCGGCCAGCCATACACCCAATAGCCAGCAAGGTAGCCCCACAATCCAGGTTAACCAATTACCAAGCGCAGCATAGGACCCAGTATAATTTATGTTCGTGCGAGCTAGCATCGATTTGATCTCACCGTCGGCCACTAAAAAAACCAATCCAATCGATACGATAAAGGAGACTATAAACTGGATTCTCCATGTAAGATTTATTTTTCTTAAAACAGGATAAAGGGTATAATAAATCAATTCACAATACAGGCTCCATATTGGAATTAGCCAAAAAAGTTTGAAGTACTTGGAGAATAAGACAACAGCTAATAGCGGAAGGCCAATTCGAAACCATCTTCGCACCAAAAATGATTTTACCTGAAGTGGGCTGTTTTTCAAAGGATAGTGAATCACAAAACCAGAAATGATGAAAAAAGCAATTACCGCTCCCGGTCCTAGAAAAATATGATTGATCCCAATTCCTATCCATCTAACAAAATAATTATCAAAGCTTTTAAAAAAAGCCGCTGGCGCATTGTCAAGATGAGAAAGAAAAACAACCATTGCGAGAATAAAACGAATACTATCTAAGCCATTAACCCAATTTCCCTTGGATACAAAATCTCCTTTGTTCTCTAATAGAGGCTTATGAATTTTTGATTTTTGCAAGTCGTTTTGCTTTTTAAAGGTTATTCAACAGCTGATTCTCAGGTCTTCACTATCCAGAATGAACCTGGCTCGTGATCGCGGCGCTTAGCAAAAACAGGGCATTTTTCATCAAATTCTTTACTGTAATGATGTGACAAATAATTTAGTGCGCCTATAATTTTGAAGGAATTACTTCCCGACAAAAGTGCCTCCAACAGGTACTGTTCGTTCCAAAGATTGTGGGTATTTACCCATTCCGTCAAATAGTCCTTCGGACTAAAAATATCATGTACATGAATAAGCACACCCGGATTTAAGCTCGGAAGAACTTCCAAATATTCAAACAATACATCCCCCTGAGTTCGAATCATATGGGAAGAATCAATGAACAAAATGTCATTAGCTTTTAACTCGTTGAATAGAGACTTATCCATCATTTCTACTCTCATTCTAATCACTTCAACTCCATTGGCTTCAAGCCAAGGTTGTTCATACGGTTCTATGCAAATGTGCCGGCAACGATAACTATTATCATCATTTTTGTTTTGACGTAGTGCATTGAAAGCCATAAGTGTTGATGCTCCACTTCCAATTTCAACAATCATTCTTGGTTTGAAGTACCTGATCGTGCTATAGAAGTACTCTGCGTCACCTGAGCAAAAAGGATCACAATTATAATAATATTCGAGTCGATCAGTCTTTTCTAATGGTATTGCGAGGAGCTCCTCGTTGTAATTGAATTTAGAAAGTTGACTAAGCTGCTCTTGTACGTTCATATCAATCCCGGGAAGATCGCGATCTTCTCTCAGTGACTTGAACAAGTATTTTCTCGGATTTACCAACGGTTGATAATAGTGATCGATAAGAGGGAGCATACCTACTCTCATTAAGATTTTATCTTCAATATCGAGTATACCCTTCTTTCGAACCCAATAAAGCCATATTGCAGAAAATAAAGTGAATGGCAATCCGATCAGTAATATCGCTTTCAGTATAAATCTTTTTATAGCTCCTGAATCTTTTGCGCCCTTAACCATGTCCTTAGTAAATTACTGTTGAAAGTATTTTTATTGTCGTATTCTAATTTCAAATTGAGAGCAAGATTTTCTTCCACCTATCCCCATAAGCATTCCAGCTAAACGATCTTGCTTTCTCCTTGGACAGTTTCCCCATATTTTTAGTCAGTGATCTATCTCTGATTAATACGTCCATGTAACTGCTAAGCTGCTTGCGATCTCCCACCGAAATCAAAAAACCTTCTTTCTCATGTTCGATGATATCCGGCCCCGCAGTGGCATCGGTCGTTATAACCGTAAGCCCAGCAGCCATTGCTTCTAATATAACTTGTCCAAATCCTTCAAAGAAACTAGGAAAGATCAAGCAATCACACTGGCGTAGTAAAGTGGGCAGATGAGCACGCGGAACTTTTCCTTTGTATTTGATTCCTTTGACATTTTCCATCTGTTTCAAGGCAAAATTTGTCGCTGATCCAATCATCCACAATTCCGCTCTTTCATTAAATTCATTCTCTCTCCAAACATCCAACAATAGCGGTAAGCCCTTAGCCGGAACTAAGGACCCCAAATATAAGAATCGTACTTTATCGCCATCGTT
>DASYTA010000239.1:0-3263 GCA_036002745.1 Cyclobacteriaceae bacterium
TCACTGGATTGCCTTCCTTCATAAACATGCAGAATCAGTTCATCTGTTTTTTCAGAAGTACTTGACACCGCTCTTTGCATAGGTAGCACTGATCCACCTTTAATAAATACAGGAAGCAAGTGAATAGGACATTCCAACATAATCTCCTGATTGCCTGAATAAATTTTTCCTGTGTAGAGGTAATACCATTCGCCTTCCGGTAAAAATGCTTTTGTCAACTCTTTGTTGCTTTCTACTGGTGCAACTAAAATACTCGGGCCGAATAAATATTGATGTTGAAATTGTCCGTTATAAACTTGTGGCTCGTGTGGATGTACAATTGCGAGCGATCGTTGAATTGGCATTCCGGTTTTTGATGCATCGTAAAACAACGAATAGATATATGGCATTAGTTGATAGCGGAACTTGATATAGTTACGGCATATATTTTCTACTTCTTCACCATAGCTCCACGGCTCACTGTCGCGGGTGTTGATCATCGAGTGTCCACGAAAGAATGGCGAAAGCGATGCGATGGAGATCCAGCGCGCAAATAATTTACTGTTGGCCTCTCCCACAAATCCACCAGCATCATAACCCGCAAACGCAACCCCCGAAAGCCCAAGGCTATTTACAATCCGGACACCCAACATCATGTGTTCATCATAGGCAACGTTGTCTCCAGTCCATAATGCAGAGTAGCGTTGAACCCCCGCGAACCCGGATCGCGTCAGGTTGAACGGACGTTTTCCATTCATTAATTTCTTAGCTCCTTCATAAGTGCTCCGCGCCATTTGAAAACCAAAGACATTGCGCCCTCTTCGCATGGTAGCTTTGTTTCCTTCGAAATCAAATTCAATGTTCTCAGGTAATGAATTGCCCCACGTAGCAATCTCATTCATGTCGTTCCAAAATCCTTCCACACCCAAGGCAACGTAACTTTTGAATTTCTCTCCCCACCATGCACGTGATTTTGGATTTGTGAAATCAGGGAAGTGACACCAGCCTGGCCATACCTGGCCTGTATAGTTTTTGCCATCCGGATATTTTAGAAAAACATCATGGGCTATTCCATCTTCATAAGTTTCATAGCCTCGTTCTGCTTTAATACCTGGGTCGCACATGATCACAAAATGAAAGCCTTCTTGCTTCAGTGTGTCAATCATCTTTTTTGGATCAGAAAAATTGTTCTTATCCCACGTAAAAATTTTATACTTATCCATGTAGTGGATATCCAACACAATCGCATCGGCAGGAATATCTTTTTCACGAAACGTTCGGGCTACATTGAGCACTTCTTTATCAGGATAATAACTATAGCGGCATTGCTGGTAGCCAATACCCCACTGAGGAGGCAGCTCCATGCGTCCGGTAAGCCAGGTGTAATGCTGAATTATTTCTTGAACAGAATTTCCATAGATGAAATAATAATTCATCTCACCTGCATCGGTAGAAAAACTGGAGAAGCGATCGTTCGAAGCACCAAAATTGAAAAACGATTTGTGTGTGTTGTCTAAAAAAATTCCATAACAAAGGTGATGGTGAATACCTATGTAAAATGGAATAGAAGAATACAATGGATCAGTGCCTACATGATAGGCGTACGCATCGGTATTCCAATTTTGATAACCGTGACCACGCCTGTCGAGATTGCCGGTCTTTTCACCCAAGCCTAAAAAGCGTTCTCCATCTTGCAGCTTTTTGTATTGAGTTACTTGCTCACCAATCCATGAAGTGCCTAAAACGTCATCTTCGTTTATCACTTTTCCTTCTAGCGTTTGAAAAGAAAAACGTGCTGGATTTTTTTCGATGAAAAGTTGTAAGTCAGAGGTTTGAACAGTCAAATGGCTGTCTGAATTCTGCACATTTATTTTAGTGTTCTCGGGTGAGGCAACTACAGAATAGGAGAAATCCTCAAGCGCATCATCACGAGTGATGGCTACGCGAATTACCTGTGGATTATAAACTGTGACTGTGAATTTGCCCAGCGAAGTATCTGCAATGATTTGACCTTCTTCAGTCTTGACACTTTGAATCTTGCCTAGTCGCTGGCTGGTCGCGTTTTTGAATGACATGATTCAAAAATAGAAAAATTAGTCAAAGATGCCCGAATAGATCGGGATCAAGGCAAGCTCAGTCTACTGTTGATCGCGATTATTTTAAATCTTTCTTACGAGATGAATTGCGGACAATCAATTTGGTCTTCAGCGTTTT
This sequence comes from Cyclobacteriaceae bacterium, assembly GCA_036002745.1. Lineage (GTDB taxonomy): Bacteria > Bacteroidota > Bacteroidia > Cytophagales > Cyclobacteriaceae > ELB16-189. The sequence goes on from DASYTA010000239.1 coordinate 2,194, forward strand.
TGTTTCCAAAATCGGTTCATCCTTATCCTTCATTTCGATTTGCTTGATTAGCATTCGGGCAGCTTCCTGACCCATTTCAAACCCAGGCTGATCGACTGTAGTGAGAGAAGGCTCAATCATTTCTCCAAAGAACCAGTTACCAAATCCAACAATTGCCACATCCTGAGGTATTCTCAACCCCTTCGCTCTAATTGCTGAGATGGCTCCCATTGCCATTGGGTCGTCAGTAGCAAAGATGGCATCCGGTGGGCTAGGCATATCGAGCGCTTTTTGCATCGCACGCTTTCCGTCTTCGAAACTTCCGGAAGGACAATCAAAGATCAATTCTTTGTTGATTTTAATGCCTCGCTCAGTAAGAGCATCTTCATACCCTTTTAAGCGATTGGCGCTGATCATCAGATTAGGGAAGCCTCTTAAGTGAGCAATGCGCTTACATCCCTGGTCAATCAGGTGAAGCACCGCTTCCTTAGCACCGATGTAATCGTCAACAATTACTTTGCTTGAAGTTGGACTGTTATACATCCGATCATAAAATACAATCGGAACGCCTTTCGAAATGATGGACTCAATATGGTCGTAATTGGTTGTTTCGCGAGAAAGTGAAAGTAGCATACCATCCACACGGCTGTTGAAAAGCGCTTTCATATCCGTCATTTCCCGTTGATAGGATTCGTTGGACTGGGCGAGAATTACATTGTATCCTGCCTGGTAGGCTATATCTTCAATACCGGCGATTACTGTTGAGAAAAAGAAATGAACAATTTCAGGGATAATCACCCCGATGGTGTTGGTTTTCTTCTGTCTAAGGTTTAGAGCAACAATGTTTGGCTGGTAATTCAGTTTTTCAGAAAGGGCGTTAACTGCCTTTTTGGTTTCGGCACTAATGTCTGGGTGATCTTTTAATGCCCGGGAAACTGTTGATGGAGAGATACCCAGCTCGCGCGCAATATCCTTGATGGTAACTTGATTGAACTTCATTTAGCTTTTATTACAATTATAGACTACTAAAGATACTGTTTTTTAATAAGATGCGAATTAAACTTTTATGTTATTGAAATAAAAGATTGGAA
>DASYTA010000240.1:0-4227 GCA_036002745.1 Cyclobacteriaceae bacterium
TTAAGTGGAGCTGATTATGAGCAGGATGGAAAGACCCCAAAGCCTGGCACGTTTGGAGTGTTTGTGTATTCTGTTAATTAGTTAAAAATCGATTCCTCACTTCTTCTTTAAAAGTCAATAGTAGTTCGCCACATGAATTCATTTCATGTGGCTTATGCTCGTTTGTTTCCTATGTGTAAACAAAATTCAGAAACTCCACACAATTTGATAGCATAGACTTATTACCTCTTTAGCTGTGGAATAACAGTGCCCCTTCACCTTTGCCCCGAATTAAAGGACTCAATTTAGTTGGCGCATGAATAGACTTCTACTGTTTTTTCCGTTGTTGTTTTTAACGTTTTCTGATTTCGCATCGGATCTAAAAGGTTATGTGAAAGAAATGAAAACAGGTGAGCCCTTGGTAGGTGCTTCGGTCCATCTGAAAAACACCGGTATTGGAACATTAACGGGATTAGATGGAAGCTATTCTCTGAAAGGAATCACACCAGCAAAATACACGTTGGTGATTAGTTTCTTAGGATATAGCACCATTGAAAGAGAAATAGTGATCGGTGATCAAAATGCGATCATGAATTTTGATCTGGAAGAAGGGTCCAATCAACTAAACGAAGTAATTGTAAAGGGCATTGGAGATAATGAATCTGAAATAAGCACGCTCCGATCAGAACAAAAAGCAGATAACGTACTCAATATCATTGGTGCGAAAGCAATTCAACTGTTGCCCGATGTTACTGTTGGAAATTTATTGCAACGAGTGTCGGGTGTTTCTGTTTCAAGAAATGGAAGTGGCGAAGGCCAGTATGCTATTATTCGAGGCATGGACAAGAGGTATAACTACACGCTAGTGAATGGAATCAAAATACCTTCTCCGGACGATAAGAACCGATATGTGCCGATGGATATTTTTCCTTCCGATTTATTAGAGAGACTTGAAGTTGTTAAGGCACTTACCCCAAAGATGGAGGGTGATGCTATTGGTGGTGCTACCAACATGATTATGAAAAGCGCCCCTGATTATTTAACTGTGTCAGCGACAGCCGCCGGAGGTTTTAGCCAATTATTTGCAGGGAGAGCATTTTCAGGTTTTAATACTGACCCCAATCAATTAAAAGCTCCTTCTGAAAAAGCAGGAAGTGATCAATATGGTGCACCGCCATCTGATTTTTCACTTACACCATTAAAATACCACAATGTTTCTGCTCCAATCAACAGCCTTTTAAGTTTTTCTATTGGCAATAGAATTTTCAACCATAAGCTAGGCGTTTTTGTTGGAGGGAGTTATCAGCATTTTTACAGAGGCGGCAATGTTAGCTTGGTAACGCTTAATACGGAACCAAGTTCAAGGCCTGAACCAAACACTCCGATCTTTTTATCAAACGAAAACCGACTTAACTCAAACGAACAGGCACGCGTAGGATCAAACATAAAATTAGACTATGCTTTAAACAATAATAACAAGCTTAGCTTGATGGGTTTATTTATGCAGCTGGAAGATTGGCAGCATAGGAACATCATGGGCGACTTGAATGCGGCACCAAGAGGTGACAGGAGTACCAGCGAGCGATCTGTTTATCGAAAGCAAAATATTTACAGTGCTACTTTGCAGGGTGATCATGCTCTGCTGGAGAACTTGAAGTTAAATTGGTCAAGTGTTTATTCTCTTGCCACAAGCACAAGGCCAGCCTGGACAGATTTATCGATTACTATACACACGGGCGATTTGGATGCGTCTGGAAATGTAGTTGAGACTGGTCGAGATTATGGAGGCGTCACCCAGCGATGGACTCATAACGAAGACAGGGATATTACAGAATATTTAAATCTTACTTACGATTTGTCACCGACCATTGAATTGGCAACGGGAGGTTTGTATAGAGATAAAGAAAGAAACAACTATTATAACAGTTATACCTTTTCAAAAGCTTTGCCTGCTACAAGTACAGCTCCTGGCAGCGCGATTCAGCCTTATACTGACGTAGATCATATCATTTTATATTTTGATGACTATAGAGGCAACTTGGGTTTTGCTAGCTCTACGGATGCTAATAATTACAGCGCCACAGAACAAGTAGGAGCTGGCTATCTACAAGGAAAATTCACTTTAGGAAAATTGCAGGTGTTGGGAGGTGTAAGAGTTGAGAACACAAAAATTCACATGGAAACTCAAGTGCCAGAAACCCAGCCAGGACGAATAATTGGAAACAACTACACCGATGTTTTGCCGAGCATCCATTTCAAATATGTGCTTTCCGGAAAAGAAAACCTTCGCCTATCATACTTCAAAGGTATTTCACGACCAAGCTTTAGTGAACTTAACCCTGGTCTTATTCAAGGCGACTATTACAATGAATCTGGAAATCCGAGGATAAAGCACATCACGGCCGACAACATCGATTTAAGGTATGAACTATTTCCCGGTGGCAATAGTCAATTTTTAATAGGTGGCTTTTACAAAAACATTCAAAACCCTATTGAATATGGATTCGAAATTAAAAGCAATGTAAGAACAGACTATACGCCTTTGAATATTGGTAATGCAACCAATTTTGGAATTGAGTTAGTATTTGTAAAGTTCTTCAAAAACTTTGGCATATCTGGTAACTACACTTACACTAAGTCACAGATCACAACCACTAAGTTTGTTAACTATGAAGACCCCAACGGTGGAGGTTCATTAACAAGAAGTGAGAACCAGACGCGGCCATTGCAAGGTCAGTCAGATCATATTGCCAATCTTTCATTCATCTATAAAAATCTGAAAAAAGGAATTAATGCTCAATTGGCTTGGGTTTATACTGGAGATAGAATTAGTGTAGTATCTCCATATAAAGAGATGGATTATGTAGAGCGAGCCAACTATACACTGGATTTTTCTGCGGATAAACAATTAGGAAAAAGATTCTCATTGTTTTTGAAAGTCACCAACCTTTTGAACAATTCGATAACCGTCAACTTGCTGAAAGAAAAACCTGCTAACCAAGTTTGGCCAGACCGGCAGGTTGATACTTTCAATCGAACCTACTTGTTGGGTGTACGATATAGATATTAAACTATTTGGTGCAAGGAAAATAATTAACCATTAAACAAACAAACCAAACTATGAAATTGATTAAACAAGTGAATTGGACTTATAACTTGAGCTTACTGCTCCTGGTTATTCTTATTGGAACTACGATAATGAGTTGCAAAAATTCGGAGAATGTAACTGTATCAGAGCCCATTTTTAAAGTGGGCGCAGGCATCAGCACAAAGACTCCGTTGTCGGGAATTATAAAGGGTACACTTTTGAGTGACTCTGTTTATACTGTAAATGGTGATATTTTCATTAATGAGAATGATACACTGGTTATTCAGCAAGGTGCGCGGGTTCATTTCCCTGGAACCGCTGTTTATAGCATTGTAGTAAAAGGCACTCTCCTTTCTTTGGGCACAAAAGCAAAGCCTATTTATTTTACAGTACCTCCAACTCCCACAGTACACTCGGAAAAGACAGATACCTATGGAGCTGATGTTACTAAAGACCCAGCTTACAAAGGATTGTGGGGAGGTATCTTAGGGGAAACTACTTTTAAGAGCATTATTATTAAATGGACTCACCTTGAATTTGGTGGAGGAAAAGAAGCGGTCTCACCCGTTTCGTACATAGCAAATAATGGTGTGATGTACACTATTAGCTGTAAGAATCCCGCGGGCATCCTGGTTTTAGAAGACTCGTGGATATACGGTTCAGTGGATGATCCTATTCGTCCTTTTGGATGCAAGTTTAATATGATGAGAAATACATTTGAAAAATGCGGGCTAACAGGAGGCGAGGCTTTCAATGTAAAATCAAATTGTATTGGAAATTTTGCCTATAACTTGATCATAGGTATGGCCACTAATGGCCCTAAAGCTTCTAACAATGGTGCCGCACCAAACACCCCAGCAACAAATGTCTATTTTTATAACAATACAATTGTTGAGTGTGGTTACCGCAGATCAGCCGCGGGAAGAGGTGGTTCTACATCTTATGAAGAAAACGCAAAAGGTTATTGCTTTAACAATCTATTGATTAACTGTAAATTCGGAACGCGCGTGGTAGCAGCTACCGGTAACTACCTAGGCAATGCATTGGTTGGTGCTGATACTGCTAATCTAAAGTATGGTAATAACTATAGCTACGCAGATGACCTGGCAACAGCAAATGAAATCTATCCTACTTTGATGGGTACAAAACCTCAGCCAACC
>DASYTA010000241.1:0-3539 GCA_036002745.1 Cyclobacteriaceae bacterium
ACTCCAACGGTGTACTCTCTGAAACACAATAAGAATGAATCGTATTTGAAAAATTGTGCCTCAGCAATAAAGCTTGGAGTGTTAAGATTTTTATCTCTGAATTCTTCAACGAAAGAAACAAAGCTGTCAAGCCTCGGTGTAAGTTTTTCCTCGTTGACTTTTGTATAGTACCTACTTAGGAGGTTTGTCAAAACAGCCTCCTCCTCAACAGTAAGACCGGCACCTTCATCAACTTTCTTCCAGATACAGGTTATCAGAGTTGTAAGGAACATGATCTTCTCATCAGTAAGCAGATAAGCTCCAAAGGGATCTTTATTAAGTAAAAATGGATTGAAAGAGAATGGGCTATCTTCTGTGTATTCAAAGTATTTGGCTCCGCGGTCCTTATAGATTTCTAAAAGATTACTGTATGATCCGCCAACATCTATTAGCACCATCTCTATTCCTTGTTCGATCTCTTGCGAAAGAATGTCGTTCATCAGAAAGCTTTTTCCTCCTCCGGTCGGTGCAATTATTACCCGATTAAAGGCATCCATGCCACTCCATAAATCAACCAAGACCGGATCGCCGTCAGAATTATTCATTATGATCCCTCTCCCATCTCCAGGATAAGCTCTCGTAAAATCAAAATGGCATAGAGCTTCATCCAAAGGAATAGTATTTGTATTGAAAGCCTCCAGCGAATGTCCTGGACTATTAGAATGGAAGTAAAGACCGGTTTTAAAAGCATCAGTTACGCCTATGCTGCTATTCATTTTCATATAGGCAGACTTTACCAAATCGATGTGAATGGAAAGAGCTTGTGGGTCGCTGTTCCAAACCATTATATTGTGATTCATGTAACACAATCTTTTCCCAGTGGACCGGACACGTTCTGTGAACTGCCCAATGTCGTTGGCAATTAATATGTCATCCTGATTTTGTAGACGGGTCAAAGAGACTCGAAGCCTTTTAGCCTGATCAAGGGCTTTAAGTTCCGTTTCGTTATCGGCAACGATGCAAGAAAAATTTACGACGTGTGGAAAATGTAAATAGTGGCTCAACGGCCAGGCCATAAAAGTTTCCAGGCCCTGTTCATTTGGAGTAGATGAATATAGAAGATTACCTGTTTTCCTTAGATAAACAAATTTCACTGTTTTATCCCCAACCTGTACACTCTCACCCTTATTTTCAAGTTCATTGGTATAACCAACAGGAAGCTTATCAAAGGCGACATTAAAATACTTAAGCTTTTCCATGTTCAGATCTTCATCGTTCATTTGCTCGATAGAAAATTTGGGTATTTCCTTGCAATTGAACAGGAACGTTTGAACATGATTTCTCGCCATCGATTTAAAGCGGTCTATATCTTCTAATGGATGTGCAGATTTGTATTTAAAAAAAGAGAACGGGGTACTAATAGGGTTATGTCTACGCGGGTTTTTAAAATTAAACGCCAGATACAACACGACCCTATTGTAAAGCAATTTTTTGTCCCCATGGTAGCTTATTAAATTCTTTGTGATAAAACCTTTTTCGGTAAGTTTTTTGATCGGGTTTTCTCTCTCATAGAATTGGGATTGAAAATGAAAACTAGTACCGGCTGGAAGACGTGACAGAACATCTTCCATTTTGGAAAGAAAGACTTCGATTTGATTATCATCCATCGACAGCTTTTCAGGAAGTTCAAGGTAGAATCCTGCTGCAACTGTCCCCTCGTGGGTAATGATAAAATTATCTTCAATAAATTCGTCACCGAATATTTCTTCAGCAAACGTATGATTCCAACCGTTCTTTATTTTTTCAACAAGGGTCGTTTCCATTTCTTCAAGGGGTTATAAAAAACAATTTGTTTGGGTTGAAATATTTTAAATGATATCCAGGACAGGAGGAACTGTGGGTCATCATGCTTATTCATTTTTATTAGAAACATGATGGCCCGGTAGTACCCGAAAAAAAGTAAAATGAGACAAACCAAAGTTGTAACAATACTTAGGTTGATAATCAATGAAACAATACCGATTAATATGACACTAAAGACAAGTCCCAGTGTCAGGTAGAGTAAATCCCAAAAATTTACCCCCTTCACACGAATCGGTTCGTTTATTCTTGGATAATGCTGTTTGATCCTCACGATAACGTCGATTAGTTAGTTTGAGGTGTTAGCGTCATAGTATCCAATGTAGATGAATTGGCGTTTGAGATAAGTCCAAATACCATCCGGTAGACAAATGGAGTAACAAAGAACCAGGCTACCAGCCATCCGAGCACGCTACCAAGTTTTTTCCAGGCCTCTTGATCTCCTGATAAACCTTTCATAATAATCTCACCCTTCTTTTTTACTACCAGGAGTAAAATGAAACCACTGATTACGATGAACAGCGGAGTGGAATATTTATTTATTGACGACACAATACCAAGCGCATCAGCATAGGTTTCAAATGAGAGAAGCATCATCGCTACCAGCATTGTTGCGACTTTGTGTTTACTAATTTCCGATGCAAACTCTCTTGCATCGTCTTCCATTTGCTTTCTGATTTCATTTATGAAGTTCAGAATCATTAATTGAGTTTTCATAAGTTTTGAATTGTTAATAGTTGAGAAAAAAGTTTTAGTTTAAATTTTCAGTTGCTATTTGTTTTTCCATTAATTCGAAAAGAGAACCGGTACCAATATCATCGGGGTCATTTCCATTAATTTCTTTGGTCATTTCGCTGATGGCATCGGTCATCGGGCGCAACGTCTTCATGAAGGCTACAGGGTCGTCGATCGCGTCCTGGAGTTCCACAAGATTTGAGTTCTTAATTATTTCCCATAGAGGGTCTTCATCCTCGGAATTTTCTAGAAATGAAATCGGAGGAATATATCGGTCGATGAAAATGAAATCCGCAGTAGTAGAAAAATCTTTTGATTTCGTTTTTGAAACAATCGTTTTGTCCTGTCTTTCCCAGATCATGAATTGAACGAGGATATAAAACAGTACCGCTGTTTCTCCTAAGACAGCAATAAAGAAGGGAAGATTGATTTCTTCTCCTTTAACAATTGAAGAGAGTAAATTTAAGAGGTCAAAGAGTTGACCATGCAATAACCATGGAATAGACAATACACCGCCAACCAATATGACCAATTGGTTTATGGCCGTTGACTGGTTAAAAAATCGAACGAATGTGAAGTTAAGGATATAGGGAAATACCCTACCGGAAACCTTACCTAGCATTTTTGACAGTTTTGGATTACGCCACTAAGTAAGTCAAAAAACTTCACTTACAAAAAATCTCTAACTTCTTTTTTTCCAGGGGCTTTGCGTAAAAAATGCTGTCAGGCCACCTGCAAATGCTCCTGAGATGTGGGCATCATCGGAAATACCCAGCTGAGTATCAAAAATTTTTAACAGGAGGGCGAATTGAGTCAATATGGTGATCGTTGCAATTATCAGATATTTTTTATCCATCGTAAAGAGGGAGCTTCCGATAATAAAAAAAGAATATCCGATGGCCACTCCGCTCATACCAAAATGATAGCCTGGCTTTCCAAAGTACCAGGTGAAAAGACCGGTTAGG